>JAFALP010000324.1 GCA_019234175.1 Actinomycetota bacterium
CGGCCATCTTCTTCGCCTGCTCGAAGGTGATGTGCGGCGGCAGGGGCGGCACGTCGGGATCGGTCTTCACCTCGAGGACGACCGGCCGGTCGGCATGCAGGGCCTCCTCCCATGCACCGCGCATGGCGTCCCCGCTGTCGCAGAAGATGCCGCGCAGCCCGACGAGCTCCGCGTACTTCGCGTACTCGAACTCGGGGAGCCACTGCGTTCCCGGGAACTTGGGATCGCCCTCCATGACGCGCTGCTCCCACGTCACCTGGTTCAGGTCCTGGTTGTTGAAGACGCAGAAGACGAGCCGCTTGTCCTCCCAGCGCTCCATGTACCGCTTGACCGTCAGCATCTCGTTCATGCCGAGCATCTGGAACGCGCCGTCGCCGACGAAGCAGACGACGGGACGGTTCGGATGCGCGAACTTGGCCGCGATCGCGTACGGGACGCCGGGCACCATCGTCGCGAGATTGCCGCTGAGCGAGGCGAGGTTTCCTTTCCGCAGCTTCACCTGCCGCGCGTACCAGTTCGTCGACGAGCCCGAGTCGGCGGTGACGATGGCGTCCTCGGGGAGGACGGCGGAGAGCTCGTGCGCGACGCGCTGCGGGTTCATCGGGGTCGCATCCTCGAGGGCCCGCTTCTCGACGATCTCCCACCAGCGGGTCACGCTCTTCTCGATCCCGTCGCGCCAGCCGCGGTCCTCCTTGCGGATGAGATGCGGGACGAGCGCGCGCAGCGTCTCCTTCGAGTCGCCGACGAGCATCACGTCGGCCGGATAGCGGATGCCGATGAACGCCGCGTCGATGTCGATCTCGACGCAGCGCGCCTGCCCTTCCTTCGGCAGGAACTCGGCGTAGGGGAAGCTCGTCCCCACCATGAGGAGCGTGTCGCAGCCGCCGAGCAGCTCGGAGCTGGGGATCGTCCCCAGGAGCCCGACGCTGCCGGTGACGTAGGGCAGGTCGTCGGGAAGGACGTCTTTCCCGAGCAGCGCCTTTGCGACGCCGGCCCCGAGCAGGTCGGCGACCTCCTCGACCTCATCTGCGGCACCGCGTGCGCCCTGGCCGATGAGGATGGCAACCTTCTCGCCCTCGTTCAGGATCTCGGCGGCGTGCTCGAGGTCGCGCTCGTGCGGGACGACCCGCGGCCGCGTGTAGCCGATGCTCGAGAACACGGAACCGTGCGCGCGCGGCGGCGACGGAACGGCCTTCATCTCCTGGACGTCGTTCGGAAAGATGAGCACGGAGACGCCGCGCCGGTCGAGCGCGATGCGGATGCCGCGGTCGACGAGGTGCCGTGCCTGCGCCGGGTCCATGCACGTCTCCACGTACTCGGCGACGTCCTTGAACAGCACCTGCAGGTCTACCTCCTGCTGGTACGACGAGCCGAGCGACGAGCGCTTCTGCTGGCCGACGATGGCGAGGACGGGGACGTGGTCGAGCTTCGCGTCGTACAGGCCGTTCAGGAGATGGATCGCGCCGGGGCCGGAGGTGGCCATGCAGACGCCGATCGCGCCCGGGCCGGCGAACTTCCCGTGCCCGCACGCCATGAACGCGGCCATCTCCTCGTGCCGGGTCTGGATGAACTCGGGCCTGCCCTCGGCACGGCCCAGGGCGCCGAGGAAGCTGTTGATGCCGTCTCCGGGGTACCCGTAGACGCGCTGGACGCCCCATTCGCGGAGGCGTGCGAGAACGAAGTCTGAGACGTGGTCGGCCATGCGAGGGCCGGTACCCCGTCCATCGAGCGCTAACCGTGCGCAGCGATGAAATCGAGCGTGCGCCGCCAGGCGTCGTCGGAGTCGGCCTGGAACTCCGACTGCTTGCGGTCGAAGAAGCTGTGCGGCGCGCCGTCGTAGACGACCACCTCGTGCTCGACGCCCGCGGCCGTGAGCGCGGCGTCGAAGGCGAGGTCGTCGGCGACCGGGATCGCCTGGTCCGCCCCGCCCTGGAGCGCGAGGATCGGAGCCGCCATCCGCGCGACATCCTCGAGCGGGGGCCGACCGTAGAACCCGACCGCTCCCGCCAAGCCGTGACCGGCGGCGGTCGCGAGCCACGAATGCCTGCCGCCGAAGCAGAACCCGACGGTGAAGAGCGAGCCGACGCCGCGCTCGCGCAGGTACGCCGCGCACGCCGCCACATCCCCCTGCACGCCGTCCGGCGTCGTCTGCTCGCGGTGCGGCCCGTAGTCGAAGTCCTCACCGCGCTTCTCCGCGCCGGCGGTCCGCCCGTAGAAGTCGAACGCGATCGCGGAGATCCCGCGCTCTGCGAACCGGAGCGCGAGCTCCTCGTAGAAGCGGTAGAGGCCGCGGACGTCCGGGAGGATGACGACCCCCGCCGACGCGCGCTCCTCCGGAGCCGCCGCGAACGCCGCGAAGCGGTTCCCGTCCGCGGCCTCGAGCACGAGGTCGTCATGGGAGACGGCCGCGCCCGAGATCGGCGGGATCGGCGGCGAGGAGTCGACGTCGAAGCACACGGCGGCAGGATCCTATGCGCCCACGGCTAAAGGGAGCCTCGATGGGCGACCAGGAGCAGTCGCACCGCGAGGAGATGAACGCAGCCATCCGCGCCCAACGCGAGCGCCAGGCGCCGGTGCGCGTCCCGGCCGCTCCGGAGCCGGTGAAGCGGACGAGGACGGCTCGGATCCTGGCCCGGCTGCGCCGCAAGTAACGTTCCACGGTTGAAGCTCGCAGCCCTTGCGCCGGCGCTGCTCGCCGCGGCGGTGCTGCCGGGCGTCGCCTCGGCGCACACCGGTTCCACGCTTCCCGTCGCGACGAATTTCAGCGCCCACGTCACCCGGGCCGTCCCGGGCGTGCAGGCGAAGGTCGTCGACGGCGACCAGACGCTCTGGCTGCGCGCGCCCGCCTCGTCGATCGTGCGCGTTCCCGGAACGCTCGGCGAGCAGCTCTTCCGGTTCGACGCGCGCGGCGTCTGGCTCAATCTGCGCTCGCCGACGGCGCAGTCCGACCGGATCGACCGCTTCGACCTTCGCCCCTCGCCGAGCCCGAGCGCGCCCCCGCTGTGGCACAGGGTCACGTCCGCGCACGCCTACGCGTGGCACGAGCACCGGCTGCACGTCCTCGAGCCGCTCGCGCACGCGGCGGGCGTCGTCGGGCCGTGGGAGATCCCCGTCGTCGTGGACGGACGGCGGCGCAGGCTCGCAGGAGTCCTCGACTACCGGCCGCCGGGCCGCACGTGGATCTGGATCGGCGCGACGGCCGCCGCCTCGCTCCTGGCTGCGGGCGCGGCCGTCCGCCGGCGGACGGCGCTCGGCGCCGTCGCGCTGGCGGTCGTGCCACTCTCGGCGGCCCTCCGGATCGGGCGCGAGTTGTACGGACGGCCGAACGTTCCCCTCGTCGGCGACGTCGAGATCGGGATCACGGCCGCGGTCGGGGTGGCTCTGCTCGCGGGGCTGGCGGCTCGCGACCAAGGGACGCGCGTCCTCACCGCCTTCGTCGTCGGGTTCGTCGGGTTATATGAAGGAGTGACGATGCTGCCCCTGCTCACGCACGCGATCGCGCTCAACGCTCTTCCGAGCTCGGTCGCCCGCGTGATCGAGGTGCTCGTCTTCGCAGGCGCCGTCGGTGCTCTCAGCGGGAGCATCTTCGGATCAGCGTGGCGGGAAGAGATAGCTCCGATGGGGCGGGATGTAGGGCCCGGTCTCGAGCACGAGCTCGTCGCCGTCCCGGAGCGCGACTGACCGCGGGTCGCCGCGAACGCGAACACCATTTCGAAAGAGGGAGACAGCACCGTGGAAGCTCAACAGCCGTCGCCGCCCGAGCGGCTCGCCCCAGACCGTGAAGAGGTCGCCGAGCGTCGCCGGGGCGTCGAAGTCGACGACGCCGGTCGGCGTGGTCGTCCATTCGTGCGCGCGGCAGCTCGCGCTGCGGACGCCGACGCGGGCCGGGATGATGATGGCGAAGCCGTTCGCGAACAGCTCGACGTGGACGCGGGCGACGGGGGAGCCGCGGTGCGCGCACGGCGCGTGCATCGCCGGTCGCGGCTGGTAGAGCGGGCCCGGGCCGATAGGCGTCGGTACCAGCATCTCCTCGAGGCTATCGCGCTCGTCGCGCTCGTCGCGGGCTGCGGTGGGGGCGGCGGGAGCGCCGGCCCGACGATCACGGTCGCGCCCGCGCTCACCTACCACCTCGGCGGCTTCACGCCGTCGAAGCCCGTGGCCGCGGGCAAGCCGACGCGTGTCTCCTTCACCATCGTCCAGCCGGACGGGAAGCCGCTGACGCAGTTCAAGCGCGGCCCCGGCCCGCACACCGGCGTGCACCTGATCATCGTGCGCCGCGACCTGGCGGTGATCATCCACCACCATCCGCCCATCGGCGCGGACGGCCGCATCAGCGACACGGTCACGTTCCCGGAGCCGGGGCCGTACAAGGTCGTCGTCGACGTCTACCCCAAGACGACGGGGCCGATCACGAACTTCCAGGAGTTCTCCAGCATCCGCGTCGCGGGCGCGTACCAGCCGCATGCGCTGCCGCCGCTGAAGACGACGCAGATCGTGGACGGGTACCGCTTCACGCTGAAAGCCATCCCCCACCTCCGGGCCATCGACCCGGCGTTCCTCGACTTCACCGTCACCACGCCGTCCGGCGCGCCCGCGACGTTCACGCCGTGGTACGGCGCCCTCGCGCACGCGATCTTCTTCCGGAAGGGGTCGCTCGCGTACTTCCACACCCACGTGTGCGCGCCGGGGGCGGTCGGCTGCACGAGCATCTTCGCCGGGGCGAGCGTGACCGGGACGTCGGCCACGCCGGGCCGGCTGAAGGTCGGCGTGCTCGTCCCGGTGTCGGGGACGTGGCGGCTGTTCCTCCAGTGCAAGCTCGACGGGCACATCCTCACGGCGCCGTTCACGCTGCAGGTGCGGTGAGAGCGCTCGCGCTCGTCGCCGCCTGCCTCGTCGCCGCGACGGCGGCGTCGTCTGCGCGCGCAGACGGCGATCCCGCCAGCGACTACCTCCTCGTGCAGCGCGTGTTCGTCCCCGCCGAGGGTGCACTCGCCGCGAGCCAGCAGCAGGCGCTGCAGAAGGCGGTCGCGTCCGCGAACAAGAGCGGCTTTGCCATTCGCGTCGCCGTCATCTACTCGAGCTACGACCTCGGCTCGGTCACGGTCCTCTGGAAGAAGCCGCAGACGTATGCGCGGTTCCTCGGCGCGGAGCTCTCGTTCGTCTACAAGCAGAGGCTGCTCGTCGTCATGCCGAACGGGTTCGGCTTCAACTGGCCGAAGCATCCGTCGACCTCCGAGTACGCGGCGCTCGCGAAGGTCCCGCTCAAGCGCGGCACGGCGGGGTTGATCGAGTCGGCCACCGCGGCGGTGCAGGCGCTCTCCAAGTCGGGATGAAGGCGCTCGCGGTCATCCTCGCCGTCGTCGTCGCCGCCACGGCGGCGCAGGCGGCGCGCGCGGACGGCGATCCGGCGAGCGACTACCTGCTCGGATACAAGATCTTCCTTCCGTACGACGCGAAGTTCCCGCCGAAGCAGGCGGCCGAGCTGACCGGTGTCATCGCGTCC
>JAFALP010000326.1 GCA_019234175.1 Actinomycetota bacterium
GGCTTCTCCATCATCTGCAGGAACTGGCGCGCGTACGCGGAGAGCGACTCGACGTAGCGGCGCTGCCCCTCGGCGTAGATCGTGTCGAAGGCAAGGCTGGACTTGCCGGAGCCGGACAGCCCGGTGATGCAGATGAGGCGGTTCCGCGGCAGGCGGACGGTGATGTCCTTCAGGTTGTGCTCGCGGGCGCCGTGAACGACGAGCTCGTCGGCAGCCATTTCGGCCAGTGTACTGCAGCGAACGTGTGTTCGGGAAGGCTCTCAGCCGGTGAGCTGGGCGACCGCGTCGTACACCTCGCCCGGGGCGGCGACGTACGAGATCTCGAGGTCGCCGGCGACGATCGTCCCGTAGCCGAAGAGCCGGCCGAGGAGCGACTGCTCGACCTCCACCGCCTGCACCTTGGCCAGGCGGACGGCGGCGGCGCGGCGCCGGAGGGTGCCCTGGACGATGAAGAGCCGCTCCCCGGTGAGGACGACGCGGGTCCGGTCCCAGCTCCAGACCGCCGCGACCGCCACGACGGCGGCGATGCAAAGGAAGGCGGCGCCTGCGGCGGACATGGGCCAGCCACCGAGGAAGGCGATCGACCCGAGGACAGCCAGGACGAGCGCCCGGCCGAGGGGGCGGACGAGGACGACGCCGTGGCGGCGCGCGTCGACGTAGATCCGCTCGTTCCGAGGTTCGTCCATGGGTTTGCCACTTTCGGCACCGGGCGAGAAAATCCCTCGCAATGGGTGGAACCGCGCGGCGCGCCGCGACCGCGACGCTCGTCGGCCTCTCGATCGTCGTGGCGGCGCTCGCGCTCTGGAAGATCAAGGCGGTCATCGCCCTGACGTTCCTCGGGTTCGTCATCGCCTCGGCGATGAGGCCGAGCGTCGAATGGCTGCATCGAGCAGCGAGGATCCCGCGCAGCCTCGGCGTCCTCCTCCACTACGTCGGGACGCTGGGCCTCATCGCCCTCACGCTCTGGCTCGTCGTCCCCCAGGCGCTGAATCAGGTGGAACAGGCGATCGGCAACGTGCCCACGACATCGACCCAGCTCCGCGAGCAGACGCAGAAGTCGCACGGCATCAAGCGGGAGATCCTTCAGGCGATCCAGAAGCGGCTGAAGAAGCTCCCCTCCGCCGGCGAGATCGTGCACCCCGTGGTCTCCGTGACGAAGACCGCGTTCGAGGTGCTGATCGGCATCTTCTTCATGTTCGCCGTCGGCGCGTATTGGATCTTCGAGCGCGACAACGCCATAGCCCTGGTGCAATCGCTCGTTCCCCGACGACACCGACGCGTGACGCGCGACACGTGGTTGCTCATCGACCAGAAGCTCGGCGGGTTCGTCCGCGGAGAGCTCCTCCTCATCGCATTCGTGGCGGCCATCCTCTCGTTCGCGTTCTGGCTCGACCACGAGCCGTACTGGCTGCTGCTCGGCATCACCGGCGGCGTCTTCGAGATCGTCCCGATCGTCGGCCCGCTCGTCGCAGGGATCCTCGCGATCGGCGTCGGGCTCACGGCCGACTGGCAGACGGCGCTCGGCGCCGGCATCGCGGTGCTGGTCCTGCGGCAGCTCGAGGATCTCTTCATCGCGCCGCGCGTGCTCGGGCACGCGGTGGGCCTGTCGCCGTTCGTGGTCCTCTTCTCCGTGACCGCGATCGGGATCCTCTTCGGCGGGTTCTACGTCCTCCTCGCGATCCCGATCACCGCCGTGCTGAGCACGCTCGTCGACGTCGTCCTCCGCGGGACCGACCCCGCCGAGGAGGACGTGCCGGCGCTGCTCTTCCCGGCGAAGGACGCCGAGCCTTGACCGCGCCGGCGAAGCGCGTGCCAGCCCGCTAGGCGGGCTTGCGCCAGCGCCCGAACACGAGCCCGCCGAGCGTGAACCCGAGGCCGAAGGTCCCGACCGCGAAGGCGCCGATGGCGATCGCCTTGCGCCAGGTCGACAGCCGCTGCCAGCGGCCGAGGACCTCCTCCTCCTCGGTGGTCAGCGCCTCGCCGCGCCGCTGCTTGCGCAGCGCGCCGCCGGCACGGAGACCGAGGTAGAGGTCGTCGAAGATCTCGGCGGGATCGTCTTCAGCCATGGCTCCATGGTAGTGCTCTTCGCCGCTGGACACCGCTGGTGCCGGACGCCGGTCTGGCATACCCTCATTCGCCCGTGGCCGCCCGCGTCCTCCATGTCTCAGACCTCCACGTCGGGGCGCACGACGCGGCCGAGGTGACCGACGCGCTTCGCCGGCTCACGCAGGAGCTCGGCCCGGAGCTCGTCGTCGCCACCGGCGACCTGACGAACCGGGGACGCCGCAGCGAGCACGAGCGTGCGCACGCGCTCCTCACGTCGCTCGGACCGCCGGTGCTCGCCGTCCCCGGAAACCACGATCTTCCCTACTCGTTCCCGCGGCGCTTCACGTCGCCGTGGCTCGAGTTCGAGCGCGTGTGGGAGACGACGCGGCCGACGTACTCGTCGGCGACGCTGCAGGTGGTCGGGCTCAACTCCGCGCGGCCTTACCGGCACCAGAGCGGCGGAATCGACGAAGCGCAGCTCCGGGCGGCGTCGGACCGGCTCGGCGCAGCGGGCCCCGGCGCATTCCGGGTCGTCGCGCTCCACCACCACATGGTCGGCGCCCCGTGGCGCGCTGCGCGGAAACGCCCGCTCGCGCGACGGGACGAGGTTCTCCGCACACTCGCGTCCGCCGGCGCGAGCCTCGTCGTCGCGGGCCACAT
>JAFALP010000386.1 GCA_019234175.1 Actinomycetota bacterium
GCGGCGTGACGTTCGCAGTCGGGCCGCCGTGGCAGGTGACGCGCAGCGGCGGAGCCTCGTCCTCGTGCCCCTCGAACTCGGCGTTGCGCGGCGGGTAATAGAGCGCGTGCGCGACGGCGCCGTCGCGTGTCGGGAACTCGATGGCGACCGGCACGGAGATCGAGTCGCGGTCGAGCTCGACGTCGAGCGACCGGCGCACGACGTCCTCGCGGCCGCTCGCGACGTCGAGGAGGACGACCGTCGACACCTCCCGCGGCGAGCCGGCGGCGTACGCGACGCGGCCGCCGTCGGCGGCGAGCGCGGTCGGCGAGTACGACGTCCAGCCGAGGCCGAGGTCGTCCAGCTGACCGTTCTCGAACAGCTGCAGCGAGTCGACCGCGTTGCGCGTGACGACGCAGACGACGCGCCCGTCGTCGAGGAACGCGTACCAGGACATGCCGAACGCCCACGCCGGGCCGCCGATCTCCGCGTCGGGGAGCGACGTGAGCGGCGAGCCGTCGCGGTAGACGTTCCACCAGCCGGTGCGGTCCGAGAGCCAGTGGAGCACGCCGTCCGGCGACCACTTCGGGTCGATCACGGACTCGTCCGGGCCGCCGGCGACCGTCTCGCCGTCGAGGTAGACGTGGGTCCCGTCCCACGGCATGTTCGGGTGGTCCCAGGCGATCCACGCGAGGCGCTTCCCCGCCGCGTCGAAGCGCGGCGACTGGAAGAAGTCGTGCCCGCCGGCCACGATCTCCGGCGCGCCGGAGCCGTCGGCGGGGAGCGAGACGAGCTCGTTGACGACCTCGCCGCCGTCCTCGTGGCGTTCCCGCACGCAGACGATCGTCGACCCGTCGGGCGTGACCACGCCGTCGGCGTAGCGCCACGCATGCGGCGACGGGGGCTCGGCCGTGATCGGGCGCGACTCGCCGCCGTCGACGCGGTAGATGCGGCTGTCCGCGAACTCGGAGTGGAAGACGGTGTCGCCGTGGTACCAGACGGCGCCGCCGCCGTACTCGTGCACGCGCGTGCGCGCGTTCGAGCCCGGCGGCGTCAGGTCGCCGAGTTGGGAGTCGACGACGACCACGCGGCCGCCCTCGTCACTGCGCGCCTCCGACCAGCGCACGCGCGTCCCGGAGACGTCCAGGTGCGCGAAACGCCGGCCGCCGGAGCGCGCGACGGTGTGCGCGTCGAGCGTCGAGGGCCACGATCCGTACGGGCGGACGGTCACGGAGCGAGTCTAGAGCAGCGCTAGAATCCCGCCCTCCCGTGCCGCTGCGCAAACATCGCAGGCGCCGGATTCGCAAGCTCCGTCTGCTGGCGCTCATCGCCGTCCTCGGCGTCCTCTCCGTGACGGCGTTCTCGTACGGCGTCATCGTCGCCGTCAGCCAGCAGTTGGGCGGGCTCGATCCGCTGCATCAGAAGCGGGAGCAGGTGGACGGCTACGTGTACGCCTCCGACGGCCACACCATCCTGTCCGTCCTGCGGGGGTCGGAGAGCCGCGTGCTCGTCCAGTCCGACCAGATCTCGCCGTGGATGAAGCAGGCGATCGTCGCCACCGAGGACAAGCGCTTCTACCAGCACCGCGCCGTCGACATCCGCGGCCTCGCGCGTGCGCTCTGGAACGACGTGCGCGGCCGGCCGGTGCAGGGCGGCTCGACGATCACGGAGCAGTTCGTGAAGAACTCGCTCACCGGCGACCAGCGGTCGGTGTTCCGCAAGCTCAAGGAGGCGGCGCTCGCCTGGCAGCTGGAGCAGCGGTGGTCGAAGGACAGGATCCTGACCGCGTACCTCAACACCGTGTACTTCGGGAACGGCGCGTACGGCGTCGAACGCGCGGCGAGGACGTACTTCGGCCACGGCGCCGCCAAGCTCACGCTTCCGCAGGCCGCGCTCCTCGCCGGCATCCCCGAGGACCCGACGCTGTACGACCCGGTCGAGCATCCGGTCTTCGCAAAGGAGCGGCGCACGGTCGTTCTCCGGCTCATGCTCCAGCAGCACGTGATCGGGGCGGGCGAATACGAGGCGGCCGTGGACGCGCCCATGCCGAAGCCCCAGAACGTCCACCTCTCCGGCGTCCAGGGACAGGTTCCCTACTTCGGCGAGTACGTGAAGCAGCAGCTCATCGACAAGTTCGGGAGCAAGGTGTTCGGCAGCGGCTACCGCGTGTACACGACGATCAACCTGCGGCTGCAGAATCTTGCGCGCGCAGCCGTGCAGAAGTGGCTCCCGAACGAGACGGGCCCGCAGGCGGCGCTCGTCGCGCTCGACCCGACGGACGGGAAGGTGCTGGCGATGGTCGGAGGCCGCAACTTCCACCAGAGCCAGTACAACCTCGCCACCGCGCGCGAGCGGCAGACCGGATCCGCGTTCAAGCCCTTCGTCCTCGCGACGGCGCTGCGCGAGGGCATCTCGCCGCTGACGACGTACGTGTCGAAGCCGGTGTCCATCTTCCTCGGCAACAAGTACTGGGTCGTGCACAACTACGAGGGCGAATACCTCGGGCCGATCGACCTCGTGAAGGCGATCGCCGCGTCCGACAACTCCGTCTTCTCCCAGCTGACGCGGGACGTCGGGCCGGCGAACGTCGTCACCACGGCGCACATGGCCGGGATCACGAGCCCGCTGCAGAGCTACTTCGCCATCGGTCTCGGCGTCGAGCCGGTGAGCGTGCTGGAGATGGCGCGCGCGTACGGCACGTTCGCGAACGGCGGCGTGCGCGTCGACGGCACCGTCTTCGGCAACGAGCCGCGCACGATCACGCAGATCGACAGCGACTCCGGCACGGTCGTGTACGCGAACGTCCCGAAGGACGTGCGGGCGCTCTCGCCCGACATCGACTCCGAGCTGACGACGCTGCTCGAGGGAGTGGTCACGTCGGGGACGGGGACCGCGGCCCAGCTTCCCGGCCGCGTCGTCGCCGGCAAGACCGGGACGACGGAGAACTACGGCGACGCCTGGTTCTGCGGGTACACGCCGCAGCTCGTCACGTGCGTCTGGGTCGGCTACCCCGACCGGCTCGTGCCGATGCTGACCGAGTTCCACGGCGGCCCGGTGGTGGGCGGCTCGTTCCCGGCGCTCATCTGGAAGTCGTTCATGCAGCCGGCGCTGCAGGCCATGAACGCGGCGCCGAAGTCGTTCGCCCCGCCGCCGTACTTCTCAGTGGAGACGAAGCGCGTGACCTACCGCGACGGGCGCATCGAGCTCGACAACGGCCTGTGCAAGACGACGTCCCTCATCGTCTACTTCACCGGGCGCGGCCCGGCGCGCACGGCCGACTGCAAGCGCAACGAGGTGGATGTGCCGAACGTCGTCGGGTGGAAGGTGGACAGCGCCCGCACGCGCCTCGCGTCGCAGCCGCTCCTCGCACAGGTCGTCTACAAGCCGGCGAGCGCGGGGCAACGGATCGGCGTCGTCCTCAAG
>JAFALP010000422.1 GCA_019234175.1 Actinomycetota bacterium
GCGTTCCTGCCGGCGCTGCGCGAGACGCGCAAGATGATCGAGATCGACTGGCGCGGGGGGAGGCCGGTGTCGACGACCTCGCGCATCGGCATCGGCTATTGAGCGAGCAGCGCGTGGAGGATCGGCACGGCGACACCGGGGTGCGGATGGAGCGCGGGCGTGCAGTTGACCTCGAGCACGACCCACGCGTCGTCGCCCGCGACGACGTCGACGCCCGCGAGCCGGAGCCCGACGGCGCGCGCGGCACGTGCTGCGTCCGCGACGAGCTCTGCGGGAAGGGCGTCGGCCGCCGGCTCGTCGTCGTCTCTGCGGCTCTGGCTCGTCGCTCCCTTGACGAAGACGCGCTCGCCTGCCGCGGGCACCGAGCCGAGGCGAATCCCCTGGCGCTCGAGCGCGAACAGGCAGTCGAGGTCGATCGTCACGAGCCACAGCGCGTCGGCACCCTGGCCGGCGAGGCGGCGCTCGTTCTCCGCGTGGACGAGGTCGTGCACCGTGGATCGCCCGTCGCCGACGACGCTCGGCGGCCGGCGTCGCAGCGCGTGCAGCAGCTGCCCGTCGAGGAGCAGCAGCCGAAGCATGTCTCCGGCCGCCTGCTGCTCGACGAGCACGCGCGGGCCGGATCGCGCGGCGCGCAGCAGTGCGCGCTCGAGCTGCGCCGGCGTGCGCACGCCCGTGGTCACCCCCGTGCCCGCGTCGGTCTGCGCCGCAGGCTTGACGACACAGGTGCCGGCCGCGCGCAGGAAGGCGCACGCGGCCGCGAGGTCTCGCGCGCCGACCTCGACGTGGCGCGGCGTCGGCACGGCGGCGTCGGCGAGCAGGCGGTGCACGAGAGGCTTGTCCTCCGACAGGAGCACGGTGACGTAGTCGTCGAGCGGCGTGCGGTCGTTCTGCACGCGGACGGAGCGGCCGTCGCGGCGAAGCTCGAGGAAGCCGTTTCCGAGTGCGTGGATCTCGGCGCCCGCCTCGTCCGCGGCGGCGCCCCACAGCTCTGCGTACACGTGCTCGCGGCATCGACGCAGCCGCGGAAGCGCGCGGTCGGTGCGCACCCTGCGCGCGGTGCCACGCACGCCGAGCGCGCGAACGAGGTCGAGCCGCACTGCGAGCTCGCGCCGGACATGCTCGAGGATTGGAGGCACGATGGCAAATGAGGCCGCGCAGGAGCGGGCCGCCGCGTATTGGCGCGGCGGATATTCCGCCGACAGCCACGGTGCAAACGTCAACCGGCCGCGGACGTATCTGCCGACGTACGCGGACCTCCTGCAGCGCGTGGGCTACACGGACGAGATCGTGCGGCGCTGCGCCGACCTGCGGCTGCGCAGCGTGCTCGAGGTCGGCTGCAACGCGGGCCGCAACCTGGCGGTGCTCGCCGCTCGGCATCCGCTGGAGCGGATCGCCGGGGTCGACATCGGCGAGGAGGCGATCGAGGTCGCGCAGTCCGAGCTCGCCGACGACCGGTGGGAGCTGCACGTCCGCGACGTGATGGCGGACGGGCTGCCCTCGTTCGCCGAGCCGTTCGACGTCGTCTTCTCGATGGCGTCGCTGATCCACATGGAGCCCGGGCCGGCGAAGCGCGCGCTCGTCGAGAGCATGTGGTCGCTCACGGGCAGGCGCCTCGTGCTCGTCGAGGCGCAGGCGGCGAAGCCCGGGCCGCTCGACCGCGGCGTGAGCGACTCGCCGTTCTGGCTCGACGACTACCGGACGTACGTGCCGGAGCTCCGCGACCTCGGGGTCGCCCGGAGCGGGGCCGAGGACTTTCTGGACGGCCTGCCGCTCGCCCGGCTGGGCGCGCTCGTCCGGCCCCTGCGCGCGCTCCAGTGCGGAGTCGCCTCGCGCCTCGGCCGGCAACACGCAGCCGTTTTCCGGGTGCTGACCGCCGATCGTTGATCAATTAGTAGTTTGAAGTTGTATACAAGCCAGCAAATAGGACTCGCGAGCAACACAAATACCCCGAACGGCCCATGTAAACCGTGGTTGAAATGCCGATTCTTGCCGTGTGTTCGGGAGGCCGCTCAGCCGCGTCGCACCGCTTGCCGCAGGGATCCTGCTCGGACTGGCCGGCTCGACCGCCTGGGCGCAGACGTCCCACCGCGCCGACGGGAACCTCGTCGTCAACGGCAGCTTCGCGAGCGGGCTCGCCGGCTGGTCCGGCTACCAGGCCACCCTGTCGCTCGTCCCTGGGTTCGACGCGACACCCGCCGTGCAGGTCACGGCGCAGTCTGCGTCGTTCGCGCTCTCGGCGGCGCAGCGGCAGGTTGCGAAGACGGCCACCGGCACGAGCTACACCGCGGGCGCAGAGGTGCGCGGCGCGGCGGGCAAGACGCTGTGCGGGCAGATCCGCGAGTGGTCCGGCCAGCGCCTCGTCGGGTCGGCGACCCAGTGCGTCTCCGGTGACGGCGCCTGGCTTCCGCTCGCGCCGATCACGTACACCGTGGCGGCGAACGGCGACAGCCTCGACTTCTACCTCTACGAGGAGGGGGGAGCGAAAGGCGACGTCTTCTCCGCCGACGCGCTCTCGCTGACGACGGGCTCCGCCTCGCCTCCGACCCCGACGCCGCCGCCGCCGAGCAGCGGTCTCGGCACCGGCCTTCCGGCGCCGCTGCCCGGGTCGAACGGCCCGACGTACTACGTCTCGACCTCGGGCTCCGACAGCGCCTCCGGCTCGGACAGCGCGCCGTGGAGGACGATCGGCCACGCGCTCGCGAGCGTCCAGCCGGGCGACACCGTCCTCGTGCACGGCGGCACCTATCCGGATTGGCTGGTCGCCTCGCGCGGCGGGACGTCGGACGGGATGGTCACCGTCGCGGCGTATCCCGGCGAGCAGGTGACCATCACCGGGCGGCTGAAGGTCGCCGCGGACTGGCTGCGCTTCAGCGGCCTCGACTTCGTCGGCCAGCAGGGCAACTCGTCGGACGTCCTCGTCTGGGTCGACGGGTCGCACGACGAGCTCGCGAACGACTCGTTCACGAAGAGCTGGATGTCGGCCATCTACGTCGGCGAGGGCGGGAGCGGCGGCAGCGTCCCCACGGACGTGCGGATCGTCGGCAACGACATCGAGTCGAACGGGACGCACTACAACCTCGACCACGGGATCTACTGCGGCGACTGCGCGAACGTCCTCATCGCCGACAACCTGATCGCGTCGAACGAGGCGGCGGGGATCCAGCTCTATCCGGATGCGAACCACACGATCGTCACCGGAAACACGATCGTGCGCAGCGGCCGGTTCGGCATCATCGTCGGCAGCGACGGCTCGACGACGAGCGGCGGCAACCTCATCGTCGACAACGTCGTGGCGTACAACGCCGAAACCGGGATCCGCACGTACTGGGGCGCCGCGGTGGGCTCGGGCAACGTCGCCCGCACGAATCTCGTCTACGGCAACCCGCAGGGCAATCTCGTGGCCGCGCAGGACATCGCCTACTCCGGCGACATCCAGTCGGACCCGCGCTTTGCG
>JAFALP010000181.1 GCA_019234175.1 Actinomycetota bacterium
GAGCACGCTGAGGCTCGAACGGAGGGGCACGCCGATCACGGGGAGGTCGCTGTGCGCGGCGACGACTCCGGGAAGCGCGGCGGAGAGGCCGGCGCCGCAGATGAGGACGCGAATCCCGCGGCCGCGCGCGCTGCGCGCGTACTCGGCGACGGCGTCGGGCGTGCGGTGCGCCGATCGCACCTCGAACTCGTAGGCGACGCCCTTCTCGTCGAGCACGTCGAGCGCGGCCTGCATGCGCTCGCGGTCCGATTCGGAGCCGACGAGGATGCCGACGACGGCGTCAGGCATCGGCGGCGATGTCGGTCCGGTTCTGCATGCCGGCGAAATCTATGTGCGCGACGCCGGCGTACGCGGCAGCACGTGCATCGGCGACGGTGTCGCCCACCCCGGTGACGCCGAGAACGCGGCCCCCGTTCGTGACGAGACGGCCCTCGCGGAGCGCCGTCCCGGCGTGGAAGACGATGGCGCCGCCGGCCTCGGCGTCGGCGACCCCGTCGATGGGCGTCCCGGCGTCGCCGGCCGCGGGATAGTCGCGCCCGGCGGCGACGACGGTGACCGCCGCGCGCTCCGTCCTCGGCGCGGCGACGCCCGCGAGCTCGCCCGCGGCGGCGGCGCGGAGCGCCTCGAGCAGGCCGCCCCCGAGGCCGGCGAGCAGCGGCTGCGTCTCCGGGTCGCCGAAGCGGCAGTTGAACTCGAGCACCCGCGGCCCGGCGGGCGTCAGCATCATCCCCGCGTACAGCACGCCCGTGAACGGCGTCCCGCGTCGCGCCAGCTCGGCGAGCACGGGGCGGTGCACGCAGTCGACGATCTCGGCGACGTCGTCCGCCGACAGGCGCGGCACCGGTGCGTACGCGCCCATGCCGCCGGTGTTCGGGCCGGTGTTCCCGTCGCCGATGCGCTTGTAGTCCTGCGCTGCGGTCAGCGGAAGCGCGGTCGTGCCGTCGCACAGCGCGAACACGGACACCTCGCCGCCCTGGAGGAGCTCCTCGGCGTGGAACGGCTGGCCGAGGCCCTCTGCCTCGCGCAGCGCGTCGTCCAGCTCCGCCTGGTCGCGGCATACCCACACGCCCTTGCCGGCGGCGAGCCCGTCGGCCTTCACCACGCACGGCGGCTTGGCGAGCGGCAGCAGTCCCGCGGTCGGCACGCGGGCGGCCCCCATGACGTCCTTCGCGAACGTCTTCGACCCTTCGATGCGCGCGGCGTCGGCGTTCGGCCCGAAGACGGCGATGCCCCGGCGGCGGAGCGCGTCGGCGAGGCCCGCGACGAGGGGCGCCTCCGGGCCGACGACCACGAGGTCGACGCCGAGCTCGACGGCGAGCGGCACGAGCGAGGCCGGATCGTCCGCGCGCACGGGATGGCAATGGGCGAGCGCGGCGATGCCGGGATTCCCGGGCGCCGCGTGCAGCTCGACCCCGTTGCCGTGCTTCGCGAGCGACCACACGAGCGCGTGCTCCCGACCGCCCGAGCCGACGACGAGCACCTTCACGGAGCGATCGTAGTTTCACGCCCGGCCACCGCGCGCAAGACGCTCCCATGGCGGCCGGTCTGGGCACGTACGCGTGGGGGAGCGAGCGCAGCGGCCTCGACGAGTACCGGCCGATCTTCGACGCGATCGTCTCGCGCGACGGCAGCGCGGCGTAGCATCCTGCCCGTGGAGGCCCCGCCGTACTCGGCGGCCGAGGTCGACGTCGTGCGCCTGCCCGGCGGCGGCGCGTCGCGCGATCGGGTCGCGGTCGAAGAGCCGCTCGAGATCCGGATTGGCGGCAATCCGGTGGCGGTGACGATGCGCACGCCGGGGAACGACGAGGAGCTCGCGCTCGGGTTCTGCCTTTCGGAAGGCCTGCGGCCGGAGTCGGCGAGGCTGCCCGACGACTTTGCGGCGAACACCGTCGACGTCGTCGCGCACGGGTTCGATCCCGACCGCCTGCGCCGGAGCTTCTACACGTCGTCGTCGTGCGGCGTGTGCGGAAAGGGCGCGCTCGAGGCGGTCGCGGTGGAGGCGCCCCGTGTCGAGTCGGCGTTGCGCGTTCCCCTCCCGCTCGTCGCGTCGCTGCCGGATCGGCTGCACGAGGCACAGGCGGCGTTCGCGGTCACCGGCGGACTGCATGCGACCGGGCTGTTCGACGCTGACGGTACGCTGCTGTGCGCGCGCGAGGACGTCGGACGCCACAACGCGCTCGACAAGGTCGCCGGCTGGGCGTTCCTCGAGGGAAGGCTGCCGCTCGCGGACGCGATCCTGTGCGTGAGCGGCCGGCTCTCGTTCGAGCTCGTGCAGAAGGCCGCCGTCGCAGGCTGCCCCGTGCTCGTCGCCGTCGGTGCGCCGTCGAGCCTCGCGGTCGAGCTCGCCGCCGACCGCGGCGTGACGGTGTGCGGGTTCGTCCGCGGCGGCTCCGCGAACGTCTACACCGAGGCGTGGCGGATCGCCTGACCGGCATCCTGCTCGTCGGCGGCGCGAGCACGCGGTTCGGGTCGCCGAAAGCCCGCGCGCTCGTCGGGGGAGAGACGCTCGCCGACCGGGCGTGGCGCCTTCTCGGCGAGGCGTGCGACGAGCGCATCGCGGTGGGGAAGGGCGACGAGGAGCTGCCGTTCCCGGTGCTCGGCGACGGCGTCGACGAGCACGCGGCCATCCACGGGCTCGTCGCCGGCCTGCGCGCGGCGACGACGGACCTCTCCGTCGTCGTTCCCGTGGACATGCCGTGCCTGACGCCGGACGCGTTGCGGGCCCTCGCCGGCGCATGCCGCGACGTCGCGACTCCCCCGACGGGACCGCTGCCGGGCGCCTATCGCAAGAGCGCGCTCGACGCCCTCCAGTCGGGCGAGCGCTCGATCCGGCGCGCCATCGCCGTCCTCGACGTCGTCACCGTCGAGCTCCCTCCCGAGCTCCTCGTGAACGTGAATACTCCCGCCGATGTGGACCTCTGACACCGCGTACGACCGCTTCATGGGCCGCTTCTCGACGCGGCTCGCGCCGGTGTTCGCCGACTTCGCCGGCGTCGAAGCGGCGCAGCGCGTCCTCGACGTCGGCGCCGGGACGGGCGCGCTCACCGCGGAGCTCGTGCGTCGTCGCGCGGCGACGTCAGCGGCCGAGCCCGCAGCGGCCTTCGTCGCAGCGCTGAACGAGCGGTTCCCGTCCGTCGACGCGCGCGAGGCCCCCGCGGAGGCGCTTCCGTGGCCCGACGATTCCTTCGATGCCGCGCTCGCGCAGCTCGTCGTCAGCTTCATGCGCGACGCACCCGCAGGCGTGCAGGAGATGCGCCGCGTCGCGGACACGGTCGCCATCTGCATGTGGGACCGCGAGGGGATGGAGATGCTCGCCGCGATCAACCGCGCGCGCGGCGCGCTCGGCGTCATCGCCCAGGATGCGGCGTTTCGCACGCGCGAGGAGATCGAGAGCCTGATGGGCGACGGCGTGGAGATGGAGCTGCTGGAGGTGGACGCCGACTACGCGGACTTCGAGGACTTCTGGGACGCGCTTCTCGGAGGCGCCGGCCCGGCCGGCGTGTGGGCGGCGTCGCTCGCCGGCGAGGAGCGCGCGGCCGCGCGCGCGGAGCTCTTCCGTCAGGTGGGCGAGCCCGACGGGCCGTTCACGATGACGGGTCGCGCATGGGCGGCCAAGGTCACGCGCGCATGAGCACGCGTTCGCGCTCGGCGCCCGTGCCGACGAGCGTGACGGCGACCCCGAGCTCGCGCTCGACGAAGTCGACGTAGGCGCGCGCCGCCTCGGGCAGCTCGTCGACGGACGAGCAG
>JAFALP010000183.1 GCA_019234175.1 Actinomycetota bacterium
CGACCGACATGCGCGCCGTTCCGGCGCGCGCGATCACGCGGCGGAGCACGACGGCACGGCTCGCGTGCGCCGGGAGCGCCAACGCTTCACGGCACTCGACGATCGCGTTGTCCTCGGTCACCCACCGGCTGCGCCAGACGAGGCTGCCCGGCTCGTAGTAGCCGCCCCAGACATAGCGGCCGACCGGGTGCAACGAGTACTCCCCGCCGCCGCCCATCAGGGACGAGAACACGGCCTCGTCCGCCCATTGCGGAAAGCACATCCAGACGAAGTCTCCGCGCGGCCCGACGAGGATCCCCCGCTCACCGTCCGCGAGCAGCGCGTACTGGTTGAGCGCGTGCGGAGGCGAGCCGCCGGTCGACTGCTCGGCCCTCGGGGTGCGCTGTGGCATCGGCTGGTGCGATTGCCGTTGCGGCGCGTCCGTAACCCTCGCAGCCGCACGTTGCATAGCGCCCTGGCCCGGGCAGGAGCACGGCGTGAGGCACATGCTCCTCCCCCGGCTCGCAAGCTGGATCGCGCTCTTCTGGTTCTGGCTGCTGATCGTCGGCGAGTGGAACGGCGAGCAGCTCGTGGCTGCCGCAGTCGCCGCCAGCGTCGGCTCCGCGTTCGGGCTGTACTGGTCGTTCAGTCCCGTGCGAGGCGCTTGGAGCGTCCCGATCGCCATCGTCGTCGACTTCGCCCTGATCATGTGGGCGCTCGTGCGCAGTGCGCTTCGCCGCGAGATCGTCCGCGGTGCGTTCGTGCGCCGCCGGTGCCAGATCGACGGCGCGGACGCGCGAGCGTGGATCGGGTTGGTCGCGAGCTACAGCCCGAACGCGTATCCGGTGGGCTTCGACACCGACCGCGACGTCGTGCTCATGCACGACCTCATCCGTCGGCGGGCATCGGAGCGGCCGTTGTGAACGCGTTCGCCGTGGCAGCGATGGTTCTGCTCGCGGGGTTCGTGCCGCTCGGCATCGTCGCCCTTCGAAGTCGCCCGATCGACGGTCTCGTCGCGCTCGAGGCGGGCGGGACGTTGACGGTGCTGATCCTGCTCTGCCTCGCCGAAGGCCTGCACCGGTCGTTCGAGTTCGGCATCGCCGTCGTCGCCGCGCTCTTGTCGTGGGTGAGTGGCCTCGTCTTCGCACGCTTTCTCGGGCGATGGTTGTAGACGTCCTACTCGCAGCGGGCGTCACCTTCGAGCTGCTCTGCTGCATCGGGGTGCTCGTCATGCGGACGACGCACGACCGGTTGCACTATGCGGCGGCCGGGTCGACCGTGCCTGCGTTTCTCGTGCTCGCCGCCGTTCTCGTGCGTGAGCACCTCTCGTCCGGAGGCCTGGACGCGATCGCGGCGGTGGCACTTGCGTTCTTCCTCAACCCGGTGCTTCTCGTTGCGACGGCACGCGTCGCACGGCGCATCGACGGCCACGAGGTACCCGACGCGTGATCGCGCCGCTTCAGGCCGCAGTCCTCGTGCTCGTCGCGGCGGGAGCGCCTGCGGTCGTTCTCAGCCGCGATCCGCTGCGCATGGCGATCGTCAACGGCCTGTACGGCTTCGTGCTCGTCCTCCTCTTCGTCACGCTAGGCGCGCCCGACGTCGCCCTGTCGATGCTCGTCGTCTCGAGCGTCGCCTATCCGGTCGTGCTGCTCATCGCGATCGCGCGCTCGCGCGCCGCCCGAGACGAGATGGACGATTGAGCCGCCGCGTTCGCATCCTCGTCCTCCTTCCAGCACTTGCCGTCTGCGCCGCGCTCCTCGGATGGAGCGTGGCGGGCCTTCCGCATTTCGGGCACTACCGTGGACCGTACGGCGTCGTCCTCGACCGGTTGGCGGTCCCGGAGAGGCACGTGGAGAACGTCGTCAACGCGACGACGTACGACTTCCGCGGCTTCGACACGATGGGCGAGGAGTTCATCCTCTTCTCCGCGGTCACCGGGGTCGTTCTCCTCCTGCGCGGCGGCAAGCCGCGACGGCACAGGGAGGAGATCGTCCGCAGCGACCTCGTGCGGGTCATCGGCGGGGTCGGGCCGGCATTGGTGGTCGTCCTGGGCCTGTGGCTCGTCGCCTTCGGTTTCGTCACACCGGGTGGCGGCTTCCAGGGAGGCGTCGCGCTGGCGGGTGCGACGACGGTTCTCTTCGTCACCGTCGGCTACACGGCATGGTCGCGGTTCGGCGACGAGCGGATCCTCGACCCGATCGAGAGCCTCGGCGCGGGCGGCTACGTCGTCGTCGGGCTCGCCGCGCTCGCGTCGGGGCTGCCGTTCCTCGCGAACATCCTCGGCTTCGGCACGCCGGGCTCGATCCGCTCCGGCGGGAGCGCCGACCTTCTCAACTGGGCCGCCGGCATCGAGGTCGCAGCGGCGAACGTGATCCTCGTCGCCGAGTTCGTCGAGGAGTACATCGCCCCGAAGGTGCGCGCCCGGCGATGAGCATTCTCCCGTACGCCGTCGCGGTGTGGATCTTCGTCGTCGGAATCTACGGCGTCGTCACGAGCCGGAACCTCATTCACCTCGCCGTCTGCCTGACGGTGGTGCAGTCGTCGACCTACGTCCTTCTGCTCGCGATCGGCTATGTCCGCGGAGCCGGGCCGCCCATCTTCGACGCCGTCCCGGTCGGCACGCGGACGGTGGACCCGGTCGTCCAGGCGCTCTCGCTGACCGACATCGTCGTCAGCGTCACCGTCCTCGCGCTCATCCTCGCCCTCGCGCTCGACGTGCACCGGCATTCGGGCACGATCGACCCCGACGAGATCGCGGAGATGCACGGATGAGCTGGCTGCCGCCGTTGCTCGTCGCCGTCCCCCTCCTGGGCGCGGCCGTGGTCGTCGCCACCGACCACGTGCTCCCGCGCCGCGTCGAGGACCTGCTCGCGATCGCGGCGGCGGCGACGACGTGCGCGTTTTCGCTCGTCCTCCTGCTGCAGAGCGAACGGAGCGACGTCGTGCACTGGTTCGGCGGGTGGCGTCCGCGCGGCGGCGTCGCCATCGGCATCGACTTCGTCGCGGACCCCCTCGGCGCCGGCCTCGCCGCCCTCGCCTCCGGCGTCGTCCTCATCGCACTCGTCTTCTCGTGGAGCTATCTCGAGGAGGCGGCGCGGTTGTTCGACACGCTCATGCTCGTCTGCTGCGGCGCCCTGTGCGGCTTCGCCATGAGCGGCGACCTGTTCAACATGTTCGTCTGGCTCGAGCTGATGGGCGTCGCCGCCTATGCGCTCACCGGCTTCGAGGTGAAGGAGCTCGGGCCGCTGCAGGGCGCGGTCAACTTCGCCATCATCAACGGCATCGGCGGCTTTCTCGTCGTCATGGGAATCGCGCTCGCATACGCGCGAACCGGTGCGCTCAACCTCGCCCAGATCGGCCACGCGCTCGCGACGCATCCCGGAAGCCGCGGGCTCGTCGTGGTGGCCATGACGCTGCTCGTCTGCGGGTTCTTCTGCAAGGCCGCCGTCGTCCCGTTCCACGCGTGGCTCGCCGACGCGTACGCGGTCGCGCCTGCGCCGGTGTGCGCCGTCTTCGCGGCGGTGATGACGGACATCGGGCTCCTCGGCGTTGCGCGCGTCTACTACACCGTGTTCGAGGGGCCGTTCGCGGCGCATTCGGCGGCGGTGGGCGACCTTCTGCTTGCACTGGGGATCGCGACCGCGCTCCTGGGCGGCGTCATGGCGCTCCTCCAGCGGCACCTGAAGCGGATGCTCGCCTACTCGGTGATCTGCCACGTGGGGATCATGCTCGCGGGCATCGGGCTCCTGGGAGCGAAGGGCCTGGCGGGGGCGGCCGACCTGCTGCTCGCGCACGGCCTCCTCACCGCAGGCATGTTCCTCGCCACCGGCGTCTGCCTCGGCGTCCTTCGCTCGGTGGACGAGCTGCACCTGCACGGTCGCGGAGCGCGAACGCGCTGGCTCGCCGTGTTCTGGTTCGCCGGCGCAGTCGGCCTCGCGGGGCCACCGTACGTCGGAACGTATCTCGGACATTCGCTCATCGACGATGCGGCCGCCGGGCGTTCGTGGGCTCCCCCGCTCCTGTGGATCGCGGGTGCGCTTGCGAGCGCGTCGCTGCTGCGCGCGGGTGCGCGCATCTTCTTCGGTGCCGGCAGTGCGCGCGCTCCCCTGCTCTCGCCGGAGATGGAAGCGACGCCGCCCGAGCGCGGCACACGGCTGGCGATCCTCATCCCCGCGATGGGCGTGCCCATCGCCCTCGGCTTCCTCACGAGCCTCGTCCCAGGGCTTGCGGCGCGGACGACGGCCGCGGCGGCACGCTTCGAAGACCGAGCCGGGTACGTCCGGCTCGTCCTGCACGGCGCCGGGCTCGCGCGCAGCGCGCGGCTGCCGTTCTCGCTCGAG
>JAFALP010000256.1 GCA_019234175.1 Actinomycetota bacterium
GCAGCAGCCGCGTGCGCAGGACGCGGTCGATTCCGGCGCCGAGCTCGGCCGCCGCGGCGAGCGCGACGACGAGGGCGTGCTTCGTCTGCGCGTACGCGTCGCCGGGATGGAGGACGACGCCGCCGTCGAGCGCGGCGGTCGCGCTCACGGCGACGAGGTCGCCCTGCCGGACGGCGCGCGAGTAGCCGGCCGCTTCGCCGAAGCCGCCGCTGTCGGGGACCCGTTCGGTCATTTCGCGATCGTAAATCGGCGCGATACCATCCGTCGCCCGTTGACGACGGCGCCGAATGCGATCACTGAGGCCCGGGCCCGGGCAAGCCGCCTTCCGCGGCCGCCCGCCTTCGTGCGCTTCGTCCTCCGGCGCCTCGTCGCTCTCGTCTTCCTCTCCATCGGCATCACCGCCGTCGCGTTCGTCCTGACGCAGCTCGTCCCGAGCAACGCCGCCGCCACGAACCTCGGCGAGCAGGCGGCCGGCGACCCCGCCGCGGTGAAGGCCTTCGACCAGCACTACGGGCTCAACCATCCTCTGCCTGTCCGGTACCTCATTTACCTCGATCACCTCGTGCACGGGGACCTCGGCCAGTCGTCGGTCACGCACGACGCCGTCACGCACGACCTCGGGCAGTTCATCCCGGCGACCGCCGAGCTCGCGCTCTACTCGATCCTGTTCGCCGCCATCGTCGGGATCGTCTTCGGGACGATCGCCGCGCTCCGACGCAACCGGCCCGCGGACCACGCGCTGCGCGTGCTCTCACTCGCGGGCATCTCCATGCCGACGTTCTGGATCGCGCTCGTCGCGCTCTACGTCGGCTTCTACGAGCTCGGCTGGTTCCCCGGCGCCGGCCGGCTCAACCCGGGCGTGAACCCGCCCCCGAGCGTCACCGGGCTGTACACGATCGACGCACTCATCGCCGGGGAGTTCGGGCTCTTCTGGCAGGCCCTGCACAGCCTGATCCTTCCGGCGCTCGTCCTCGCCGCGTTCAACGTCAGCCTGCTCACGCGCTTCACGCGCTCGGCCGTGCTCGAGGTGATCGGCAACGACTACGTTCGCGCAGCGCGCGCGAAGGGCCTGCCGGAGCGCATCGTCGTCGTCCGCTACATCCTGCGCGCGGCGCTGCCGTCGGTGGTCACCGTGCTCGGCCTCGTCTTTGCGAACGTGCTCACCGGCGCCGTGCTCGTGGAGAAGATCTTCTCGTGGCCGGGAATCGGCCAGTACGCATACGAGGCCGCGGTCAACCTCGACGTGCCCGCGATCGCGGGCGTGAGCATCTTCGTCGCCGTCGTCTACGTGACGATCAACTTCATCGTCGACGTCCTCTACGGCGTCATCGACCCGAGGATCCGGATCACGTGAGCTCCCTCGCGTACGCGCTCCGCGCCCGCCCGCGCGCGTCGTGGATCCCGGCCGCGTGGCGCCAGCCGCTGGCGATCGTCGGCATCGTCATCGCCGCAGCGTGGATCGTGATCGCGATCTTCGCGCCGCTCATCGCGCCCGACGATCCGCTCGCGCAGACGTTCACTCCCGCCGCGGGCCCCTCGTGGCACCACCTCTTCGGCACGGACGAGCTCGGCCGCGACGTCTTCAGCCGCGTCATCAGCGGCTCGCGCGTCTCGCTGCCGATCGCAGTCACGCTCGTCGCGCTCGCCGCCACCATCGGGAGCATCGTCGGCGCGGTCGCCGGCTACTTCCGAGGCGTCGTCGACGGCATCCTCATGCGCTCGACCGACCTCGTGTTCGCGTTCCCGCCGATCATCCTCGCGATGGTCGTCGCCGCCGTCCTCGGACGCGGCCTCTTCAACGCCGCCCTCGCCATCGTCGTCGTCGCGTGGCCCTCGTATGCGCGAGTCGTACGCGGGCTCGTGCTCTCCGTCGGCGACTCGGAGTACGTGCAGTCGGCGCGGCTTCTCGGCGCCTCGAGCCGGCGGACGCTCGTCCGCGACGTGCTCCCGAACGTCGCCGGGCCGGTCTTCGTGCTGGCGACGCTCGACCTCGCGAACGCGATCCTGCTCCTCTCCGGGCTGTCGTTCCTCGGCCTGGGGGCGCAGCCGCCGAAGGCGGAGTGGGGCTCGATGGTGGCCGAGGGCACGCAGTACTTCCAGTGGTGGTGGATCGGGACGTTCCCGGGGCTCGCCATCTTCACCGTCGTGCTCGCGTTCAACTTCCTCGGCGACAGCCTGCGCGACGTGTTCGACCCTCGCACGGCGCGCCGCGACGCGGAGGTGGAGCCGTGAGCGTCCTCGAGGTCGACTCGCTGCGCGTGCAGCTGCCGACGCCTTCCGGCGACGTCACCATCGTCGACGGCGTCGACTACGCCGTCGAGGCGGGCGAGGTGCTCGGCGTCGCGGGGGAGAGCGGCAGCGGCAAGACCATCTCCATGCTCGCGCTCCTCGGCCTCCTCCCGGAGCGGTCGACCGTGCACGGGACGGCGCGCTTCGAGGGACGGGACCTCATCACCATGCCGCGGCGCGAGCTGCGCGACATCGCCGGCCGCGACCTGGCGATGGTGTTCCAGGACCCGTTCACGTCGCTCCATCCCATGCTCTCGGTCGGCAAGCAGCTGACCGAGCACGTGCGCCGCCACCTGCACCTCGATCGCGCCGCGTCGCAGCGGCGCGCGGTCGAGCTGCTCGAGGATGTCCGCATCCCCGACCCCGAGGCGGCGCTGCGCGCCTTCCCTCATCACTTCTCAGGCGGGATGCGGCAGCGCATCGCCATCGCCATCGCGCTCGCGTGCCGGCCGAAGCTCCTGATCGCGGACGAGCCGACGACGGCGCTCGACGTCACCGTGCAGGCCGGGATCCTCCGGCTCCTCGACCGGCTGCGGCGCGAGCACGAGCTCGCGGTCATCCTCATCACCCACGACCTCGGCGTCCTGTCGTCGATCGCCGACCGCGTCTCCATCTTCTACGCGGGGCGGGTCGTGGAGTCCGGCGCGCGCGACGCCGTGCTCACACATCCGCGGCACCCGTACACGCACGCGCTGCTGGACGCGCTGCCGCACCCGGAGGTGTCGAAGGAGCGCCCGCTGGTCGCCATCGGCGGCGCCCCGCCGGCGCCGGGCCGCCTGCCCACCGGCTGCGCGTTCAATCCGCGCTGCGCGCACGCGGTCGAAACGTGCCGCCTCGAGGTCCCGCAGCTCGTCGTCGCGGGCGACCGCCGCCTCGCGTGCCCCGTCGACCCCTTCCGCGCATGAGCGCGCTCGAGCTCCGCGACGTCGTCGTCGACTACGACCGCCGCGGCGGCGGGAGCGTGCGCGCGGTCGCCGGCGCGAGCCTCGTCGTCGAGCGCGGGCGCATCGTCGGCCTCGTCGGCGAGTCGGGGTGCGGCAAGTCGACGCTCGCCCGCGCCGCCGTCGGCCTCGTTCCGGTGGCGGAGGGCAGCGTCGAGTTCGAGGGGACGGCGGTGACACCGCTCTCCCGTCGCGCGCGGCCGGAGCACCTCGTCCGCCTCCAGCTCGTGTTCCAGAACCCGTACTCCTCGCTGAACCCGCGCCGGACGGCCGGGTCGCAGATCGCCGACGGGCTGAAGGGAACGCGCGCAGCGCGCGCCGTCCGCGTGCGTGAGCTGTGCGAGGTGGTCGGCCTGCCGGGGACGGTGACGTCCCGGTACCCACACGAGTTCTCCGGCGGCCAGCGCCAGCGCATCGCCATCGCACGCGCGCTCGCGTCGTCGCCGTCGGTGATCGTCCTCGACGAGCCGCTCGCCTCGCTCGACGCCTCCGCGCAGGCCCAGCTCGCCAACCTGCTCGCCAATCTCGCGCGCGACCTCGAGGTCGGACTGCTCCTCATCTCGCACGACCTCGCCATCGTCCGGCACGTCGCCGACGAGGTCTCCGTCATGTACCTCGGGAAGATGGCGGAGACGGGGCCGACGCTTCCGCTGTGGACGAAGCCTGCCCATCCGTACAGCGAGGCGCTCATCGCCGCGGTGCCGCGGCCGGACGGCGCCGGCTTCCTGCCCGAGAGCCTGCCGGGCGAGGTCCCGGACCCGGCGCACCCGCCGGCGGGATGCCGGTTCCACCCCCGCTGCCCGTACGTCTTCGAGCGCTGCCGGGTGGAGGAGCCGCGCCTGGAGCCGTTGCCAAATGACCGGTTCGCGGCCTGTTGGCTTGCCGGTTCCAAGGGTTTAGGGTGATTTGATCAAATCCCCCGCGACCGAGGAGGGCTCGCTTTGAGAAGGTGGAAGTGGCTCGCGCTCGTGGCGGCAGCCGGCGTCCTCGCCAGCGCTGCTGCCGCGTTCGGCGCGACCGCGCACAGCACGGCAGGCTCGACGCTCGTCGTCGACAACTCGTTCACGATCAAGACGTCGGATCCGCAGAGGGCATTCGATCCGACGGGATCGCTCATCGACCGAGCCCTCTACGACACGCTCTTCACGTACAAGGGCGGCGACCTCTCGAATCCGATCCCGCTGCTCGTCTCCTCGTGGAAGGCGAGCAACGGCGCGAAGACGTTCACCTTCCAGCTGAAGAAGAACGTCCACTTCGCGGACGGCACCCCGCTGACCTCGAAGGACGTCGTCTTCTCGTTCGAGCGGCTGGTGAACATCAAGGGGAACCCGGCGTTCCTGCTCGCCGGCGTGACGGTGAAGGCGACCGGGCCGTACACGGTCGTCATGACGTCGACCACGCCTGACACCGAGCTGCCGGCCATCCTCGCGAACCCGTCCACCGGCATCGTCAACTCCAAGCTCGTGATGGCGCACGGCGGCACCGACGCCGCCAACGCGTCCACGGCCGACAAGGCGGAGAACTGGCTGAACACGCCCGCATCCGCCGGCGCCGGCAGCGGTCCCTACGTGCTCAAGTCGTACAGCACGACCTCGCAGATCGTGCTCGCGCCGAACACGAAGTACTGGGGCCCGAAGAAGCCGGCGTTCAGCACCGTCGTCGTCCGCAACATGATCGCGACGACGCAGCTGATCAACGTCCAGCGTGGGACGCACGAGATCGCGATCGACCTCTCGGCCGACCAGGCGCAGACGCTGAAGGGCAACAAGAAGCTGAACGTCTCGCTCCAGCCGTCGACCTGGGTGTTCTGGCTCTTCGCCAACAACGATCCCAAGGTCTCGACGGTGACGTCGAACGAACAGTGGCAGCAGGCGGTCCGGTATGGGCTCGACTACAAGTCGATCCTCTCCGTCGCCGGCCCGGGCGCCATCCAGGCTCCGGGGCTGATCCCGTCGATGTTCCTCGGCTCGCTCCCGCAGAAGGACGACGCCGTTCAGAACGTCGCCAAGGCGAAGGCCGCGCTCGCCGCGTCGGGCCTCGGCGGCCAGCAGGTGACGCTGCAGTACCCGTCCGACCTGACCATCAACGGCGTGCCGTTCACGACGATGGCGGAGAAGGTCCAGGCCAACCTGCAGGCGATCGGCTTCAACATCCAGCTGTCCGGCTCGCCGACGTCCAACTGGCTGACGACGTACCGCAACGGTCAGATGGCGTTCGGCCTGTCGCTGTGGGGCCCGGACTATCCGGATCCCGCCGACTACCTGACGTTCGCTCCGGGACAGCTCGTCGGCCTCCGTGCCGGCTGGGCGAAGGGCGCCGACCCGGCGATCGAGAAGCTGGCGGCGAAGGCGCTCGTCACCACGAACGCCGCGCAGCGCAAGGCCATCTACCAGCAGTACCAGCACGACCTGAACGAGAGCGGGCCGTACTTCCCGCTCATGCAGCCGACGCAGGTGTTCGTCTCGACGTCCGACCTGAAGGGCGCGGTCTACAACGCCGAGTACGACGTCGACGTCACGCAGATCTCTCCGAAATAGCTAGTTCGCGACGAGGGCGGCGGGATAGGAATTCAGGTTCCGCCCGCCGCTCTCCTCGACCACGATGATGTCCTCGATCCGGACGCTGAAGCGTCCGGGGATGATGATCGAGGGCTCGTCCGTGAACGTCATGCCGGCCAGGAGCGGCGTCTCGTCCTCGGGTGAGAGGAACGGTCGCTCGTGCACGTCCATGCCGATCCCGTGGCCCATCCGGTGGCGGAAGTACTCGCCCAGGCCGGCGTCCTCGATCGGTCCGCGGCAGGCGGCGTTCACGTCGCGCGCGATCGCGCCAGCCATGGCCGCGGCGCGTCCGGCCTCCTGCGCGGCCAGCATCGTCTCGTACGCGTCCACGTAGTCGGCCGGCGGCTCGCCGCAGTAGACGGTGCGGCCGAAGTCGGAGCAGTACCCGTCGACGACGCCGCCGAAGTCGAACATCACCGACGTCCCGGACGCGATCGGCGTGCGCCCGCTCGCCGTGTGGTTGTCCACGTCTCCCTCGCTCATGCCCGTGAAGATGTGCGTCGTGAAGGACGGGCAGCGCGAGCCCGCCTCGCGCATCTCGTGCTCGACCGCCTCCGCGAGGTCGTTCATCGTCACGCCGGGGACGACGAGCGGCGAGACGGCGGCCATCGCCTTCTCCACGGTCCCGATCGCGCGGCCCATCGCCTCGAGCTCCTCGTCCGTCTTCACCCGGCGGAGGCCGTTGACGAGGCGGGTCCCCGTCTGAAGCGTCTCGTAGCCGAACGCGCGGCCGAGGTGCAGGACCGTTTCCGCCCACACGCGGTCGCCGACCCCGACGGTGCGCGCCGGGCCGAGGCGCTCGGCGGCGCGCGCGAAGGTCGCAGGCCCGTCGTCGGTCTCGCTGACGACGATCACCTCCCCGTCCGGGTCCTCGCGCAGGTCGAACGCGGCGAACATGCGCGGAAAGAGGAACACGGGATCGCCGTCGCGCCGGAAGAACGCTCCCGTCACCCAGCCGTGCGCGTACGACGCCTCGCCGAAGTTCGGGATCTGCCGCTCGACGCCGGTGAGGTACTCGAGGTCCGCGGAGGGAGCGAGGAAGAGGAGGTCGACGCCTTGCTCCTCCATCGTCTCGGCGAGCCGCCGGCGGCGGGATGCGTAATCGAACATCACGCGAGTCTAGGCAGAACGTCTGAGACGAGCAGGCCGATGTCGTTCGGATTGCCGAAGTCGACGCGGAGCGCGCCGGCGTCGTGGACGGCCCGCGCCTGGTCCGCCACCTCCTCGGGCGTGCCGGCGAACGCGAAGCTCTCGAGATCGGTGGCTCCCGTCGGGTCGAGCGCGCCGACGACGTCGACGTACATCGCCACTTCCCGTCGCGCGATCTCGCGCGCCCGGTCGCCGTCGCGGTCGACCACCGTGATCGCGCCGAGGACGATGCCGACGTCGGGGTTGCCGATGCGCTCGCGCATGACCGCAACCATGCCGGGATTGGCGCTGCCGCCGATCTTCACCTCCGCCGCGGCCGTCCCCGCGAAGGCGGCGAGCCGCGGTGACCACGTGCCGACGAGGAGCGGCACCTCCGGCCGCTCGATCTCGTAGCGGAGCCGCTCGCCCGGCGGCAGCGAGAAGCGGGCGCCCTCGAAGCCCTCCTCGTCGCCGGCGAGGAGCCGGCGGACGATCTCCCACGCCTCGCGCACGGCGGTGAGCGGGCGCGACGTGTCGACGCCGAGCGAGTCGAGCCACGCGCCCGCGGCGAGGCCGAGGAACGCACGGCCGTTCGACAGGCGGTCGAGCGCGGCGATCTGCCCCGCGATCTCGACCGGATGGAGCGTGAAGGGGTTCAGGCACGTCGGGCCGATGCGCACGCGCGAGGTCGCGTTCGCGATCTCGATCAGCGCCGGCAGCGCAGGCTGGTACCAGAGGTCGTTGAAGACGGTGACGACGTCGAAGCCGGCGTCGTCGGCGACGCGCGCCGCGGCCGCGTACGCGCCGGGCGCCTTGTCCGTCTGCAGCGCGAGGCCGACCTCGCGCTTCACGTCAGGTCGTCGGTGCGCATCGTCCGCTTCCCGATCCGCTCGATGCGCATGATCACGCGCTCGTCCGGATCGGGGCACGCGACGTGCGAGTCGAGCTCGAGCCAGTCGCCCTCGGCCAGGTCGCGCTGCTTCGCCGCGAGGAGCGGCAGCACCGACTGCAGCGCGTACATGCAGAAGTGCTTCCCCTCCGGGATGCGCAGCCGGCTCGACTCGGTCAGCTCGAACGAGTCGCCGACCTCCATCCCGCACACGGAGCGGCCCTCGATGCGCTCGACGGTGACGCGCAGGTCGTAGAGCGACATCTCCGTCACGCGAGCACGTCCTCATGGTTGTGCACGCACAGCCATTCACTGCCGCGCCGCCGCCAGACGCTCGTGTTGCGGACGCGCATGTCGCCGCCGACGGTGAGGAGGTGGCGGACGAGCGCCGTATCGCCCCAGACGTCGATCACCGGGTCGGAGGCCTCGATGGACGCGGGCGGCTCGCCGGGCGGGCGCCGGCCGCGGAGCGCGTCCAGCTCCGCCCTGCCGCGGACGAGGCGGGGCTCGGAGGAGTCCCAGATGGTCGCGTCCGGATGAAGATGGGAGTCGATCCGCGTTCGGTCGCCGGCGAGGAAGGCGGCGTAGATGTCGTTCACCGCCGACCAGATCGCCTGCTCGTCCCCGTCCACCCGACGATCGTATTCTCCTCGCATGCGGGCCGACCGGTACATCGACGGGCCGCCGCTCGGCCTCGACCTGTACCGCGAGGTGGCGGACCTCCCGATCGTCAGCCCGCACGGGCACATCCCGGTCGAGCTCTTCGCCGAGCCGGGCGCGCGCCTCGAGCCGCCGGGACGTCTCTTCGTCGGCGCCGACCACTACGTCGTGCGGATGCTCTACTCGCAGGGCACTCCGCTGGAGCGGATCTACGGCGCGGAAGACCGCGACCTGTGGAACCTCCTCGTCGACAACGTCCGGCTGTTCGACC
>JAFALP010000258.1 GCA_019234175.1 Actinomycetota bacterium
CAGCGGTCACTCTAGCCTCCGTCCCGTGGAGGACTTCCTCGAGCAGGCATGGCGACTCGTCCTGCGCCGCGAGCCCGATCCGTCCGCGGCGGAGCGGCTTCGGTCCGGCGACGTCTCGCGCGCGCGGCTGATCCGCGAGCTCGTGGAAAGCCCGGAGTTCGAGCAGGTCGAGCTGCTCGACGACGGGCTCGCGCTCGCCGTGCGGGAGCGCTCGCGCGGCGGCCGCCCGCGCGAGCTGCACGCGCCTGCGTGGAGCGACGAGCGCGCGATCGAGATCCCCTGGTGCCTCGCGCGCTACGCCGGCGAGCGGCGCGTCCTCGACGTCGGCACCGCCAACGCGATTCCGGCGTACGTCGAAGGGCTGCGCGCGCTCCGCGCGCCCGAGCTCGTCACGGTCGACCTGGCGGAGCCGGCGGACGTGATCGCCGACGTGCGCGAGCTTCCGTTTCCCGACGCGAGCTTCGATCTCGCGTTCTGCATCTCGACGCTCGAGCACATCGGCTTCGACAACGCGATCTACGGCGGAGCAGCGGCGCATGACGAGAGCGGCCAGTCCGCCGCGCTCGGGGAGCTGCGCCGGGTGGTCGGCGGCCGAGTGCTCGTCAGCGTTCCCACCGGCGCGCACGAGGACCACGGCTGGCATCTGCAGCGCACGCCGCAGGAGTGGTCGGCGCTGTTCGAGGCGAGCGGCTTCCTCGTGTACGAGGACGAGGTGTACCTGCTCACGGACGACGGCTGGCGTTCGGCGTCGATCGCGGAAGTCGAGGGCGCGCACTACGGCGACGGACGCGCGACCGCCGTGCTCCTCGCGGAGCTCCGGCCCGCGCGACTGGGTGAGAAGGTGCGGCTCTCCGCGCGCGACGTCCTCCATCGCGGCGAGCCGCGTAGGGTCCACCCATGAGCGAACGTGAGCAGGCAGAGAGCGCACGCACCGTGTCGCCGCAGGGGACCGGCGGCCTCAAGGGGCGCCTCCAGCGTGTCGCCGCCGGCCCGCTCGCCGTCGCGCAGCAGCAGTTCAACGATGCCGCCCTCCGCCTCGTGGATGCGGTGTCGCGCCGCGTCGACGCCGCCACCGCCCGCGCCGAGGCGGCGGAACGCCGCGTGGCCGAGCTCGAGGAGCGACTCCTCCGCCTCGAGCGCAGGCCGGCGACGCCGGCGTCGGCCACCGTCGCGCCGCAGCCACACGCGTCGGCGTTTCCCGACTACTTCGCGTTCGAGTCGCGGCTACGCGGCTCGACCGAGGATGTCCGCGACCGGCAGCGCCCGTACGTCGACCGGCTGCGAAACGCTGCCCCGGTGCTCGACCTCGGCAGCGGACGCGGCGAGCTGCTCGCGCTGCTGCGCGACGCGGGCATCGAGGCACGCGGCGTGGACGCCAACGCCGACATGGTCGCGTTCGCGCGCGGGGAGGGCCTCGAGGTCGGGCAGCAATCGGCCCACGACGCGCTCGCCGCCTGCGCAGACGGGTCGCTCGGCGCGATCACCGCCCTCCAGCTCGTCGAGCACCTCCCGCCCGCGGACATCGTCGCCCTTCTCGACCTCGCGCATGCGAAGCTCCGTCCGGGCGGCCTGCTCATCGCCGAGACGATCGATCCCTCCTCGCCCGCGGCACTCCGGAACTACTTCGCCGACCTCACCCACGCCCAGCCGCTCGTCCCCGAGACGCTCGAGCTGCTCGTGCGCGGCGCCGGGTTCAGGGAGACGGAGACGATCTCCCTCAACGACTCGCTCGACTACGCGATCGTCGCCGTCGCCTAGCATCGTCTCGATGCAGGGCAAGACCGTCCTCTTCGTCGGCGCCGGCCCGCACCAGCGCCGCGCGATCCAGCGCGCGCAGGAGCTCGGCCTCCGTGTCGTCGCCGTCGACGGCGAGCCCGGCGCACCCGGGCTCGCCGCGGCCGACGCGGGCGAGGTCGTCGACTTCCGGGACGTCGAGGGCGTGATCGACGTCGCCGCGAAGCACGCGGTGGACGGCGCGCTGACGGTGTCCGCCGACCGCGCGGTCCCGATCGTCGCCGCCGTCGCGGAGGCGCTCGGTCTGCCGGGGATCGGCACCGAGACTGCGCATCTGATGACGCACAAGATCGCCATGCGCCGCCGCCTCGCGGAGGCGGGGGTGCCGCAGCCCCGCTTCGCCGCCGCGCGCGACATTCCGTCGGCCTACGCGGCAGCGGAGACGGTCGGCTTCCCGTCCGTGCTGAAGCCGGCCGACTCCGGCGGGCAGCGCGGCGTCTTCCGCCTCGAATCGGTGGACGACCTCGAGGCGAACCTGCACGTCGCGCTGGCGGAGTCGGCGAGCGGCGAGGTCGTGCTCGAGGCGTTCCACGACGGGCTCGAGCTGAACGGGCTCGTGATCGCGCGCGACGGCGAGGCGGAGGTGCTGACACTGTCGGACCGGCTGCGGCCGCCCGGCGTCGGCTTCGGCGTCGGCTGGATCCACGTGTACCCGACGACGATCTTCGGCGACGCGCTCGCCGAGGCGGAGCGTGTCGCCGCGCACGCGACGCGTGCGCTCGGCCTGCGCGACGGGATCGCCTTCCCGCAGCTCCTCGTCACCGACGCCGGCGTTCTCGTCATCGAGGTGGCAGCGCGGATCCCGGGCGGCCAGATGGCGGATCTCGCGCGCCACGCCGTCGGCGTCGACCTCGTCGAGACGGCGCTGCGCTTCGCGCTCGGCGAGCCGGTGCCCGACGAGCTCGCGCGCCCGCAGGTGCAGCAACCGCTCGCGATCCGGTTTCTCACCGCCTCGCCCGGGCCGCTTCCCACCGGCCGCGTTCTCTCGATCGGGACGCTCGACGACGTGCTCGCCGCCGCCGGCGTCGTGCAGGCCGACACGTACCTCCAGGTGGGCGAGACGATCCGTCCGGTGCGGCTCGACGGCGACCGGCGCGGCTACGTGATCGCAGTGGCCGACACGAACGTCGAGGCCCTGCAGCGCGCCGAGGCGGCAGCGCGGCTGCTCAAGGTGGAAGTGGAGCCCGCATGAGCTGCGCGTTCGACCTCAGGCACTACCGCGAGCTCATCGAGGCGGCCGGCGCGTACACGTGGGCGACGTTCGACCGCGAACCTCGCGCCGGAGACCTCTTTCTCCGCCACGACGTCGACCTGTCGCTCGACGCTGCGCTCGTCATGGCGAGGCTCGAGAGCGAGCTCGGTGCGCGTGCGACCTATCTGCTCATGCCGGAGAGCCGCTTCTACAACCTCGGCTCGCACGATGGCCGCGACGCGATCGCGGAGCTCCGCCACCTCGGACATCCCGTCGGCCTCCATGCCGCCTATCCCAACATGCAGCTCGACGATCGCTTCGACCCCGTGATCGCCTGGCACAACCCCGACCCCGACCACATGTCGAAGCCGGTGGCCGGCGCGGTCAACGTGATGGCGCCCCCGTGGTTCGCGAAGGGTCACTACCGGTCGGACTCGAACCAGCACTGGCGGGAGGGATGCCCGCACGACGAGCTCGCGGCCGGATCGTTCGAGTGGCTTCAGCTGCTCATCCATCCGGAGATCTGGGTGTACGAGGGCATGACCATGCGCGAGACGATGGAGAAGATGCTCGAGGCGAAGCGCGACGAGTTCGTCGAGGCGCTCATCGACGACCGCGTCGACATGACATGACGACGATCCTCGTCACCGCCGCCGGCGCGCCCGGCACCGCCGCGCTGCTGCGCGGCCTGCGGGAGAACGGCGAGCGCACCGTGCGTCTCATCGGCGCCGACATGTCGGAGCGGTCGATCGGCCGCCATCTCTGCGATGCATTCCATCTCGTTCCCCCCGGCTCCGACTCGGGATTCGCCGATGCGGTGCTCGACGTCGTCGAGCGCGAAGGCGTCGACGTCGTCCTTCCCCAGTCCTCGTTCGACCTGCCCGCGCTCGCCGCGGCGCGCGACGGTTTTCCCATTCCCGTGCTCGTCTCGCAGCCGGAGACGGTGCGCCGGTCCAACGACAAAGCCGAGACGTACACGCTGCTGCGGCGCATCGGCGTGCCGACCGTCGACTTTCGGCGCGTCGCCGGCGCGCGCGAGGTCGATGCGGCGGCGCGCGAGCTCGGCTACCCGAACCGGCCCGTGTGCTTCAAGCCCGTGTTCTCCTCGGGCTCACGCGGATTCCGCATCCTCGACCCGACGGTCGACCGCGCGCACCAGCTCCTGCACGAGCGCCCCGGCTCCGTGTCGATGCGGCTCGAGGAGGCGCTCGAGCTCCTGCCCGACGAGGGCGGCACCGAGCTGCTCGTGATGGAGCTCGCCACCGGCGGCGAGCGGACGATCGACGGCATCGCCGACGGCAGGCGCGTCCTGCTCGGCAATCCGAAGACCCGCGAGTC
>JAFALP010000261.1 GCA_019234175.1 Actinomycetota bacterium
CCGTTCGCACCGAGGAACTCGGTCGCGCGCGCGATCGTCTCCTCGGGAGCGCCCGTCGGGAACACGACCGAGTCGCGCACGTCGTCGGGGCCGGTGCCGACGGCACAGACCCATTTCGTCCCGCCCGCTTCGATGCCACCGAAGGCCACGCTCCGGTGACTCTATGTCCGGCCGGCGCTCTAGGCCGGCGCGCCCGCCATCTCCTGCACGCTCGCGACGGCGGCGTGAATCACCTCGAGCACGCCCTCGGGATCCGCCAGCATCGCCACGTGGCTCGTCGGCAGCTCCGTCGTCGTCGCGTTCATCCGCTGCGCGAAGAACCGCTCCAGGTCGGGCTGGATGGTGCGGTCGTTCTGCGCGACGATGTACCACGACGGCTTCGACTTCCACGCCGCCCCGTGGACCGCGTGCGTGAACAGGTCCGCCGCCGGTGCGTAGTGCGTCGCCCACACGAGCTTCTTCTCCGCCGGCGTGAGGTCGCCCGCGAATGCCTCGACGCCGTCCGGCGTCAGCCAGATGCGGCCGTCGGCCACCTCGACGCCCTTGAACACGTCGGTCGGCGGATAGTTGTCCAGCTGCGTCTGCGACGTCTCTCCGTCGTCCGGCGCGAGCGCGGCGATGAACACGAGACCGACGACACGGTCGTCGGTCCCCGCAGCGCTGATGACGCTGCCGCCGTACGAATGCCCGACGAGGATCGCCGGGCTGCTGACACGCCCGAGGGAACGCAGCGTCGTGGCGACGTCGTCCTCGAACGTATTGAGGCCGTACTGGCTGGAGATGACCTCGTGCCCCTCCGCCTGCAGCGTCGGGATCACCTTGCTGAAGCAGGATCCGTCCGCCCAGATCCCATGCGCGAACACGATGCTCGGCTTGCCGTCCATCACACGTCCTCCTGTCGACGGTTTCTGATGTCCGGCGCGGTCTCCGACCCCCCGCGTCGACTGGACGCTACTCGCTGGGAGCGCCCGCCGCCAGCCAGGAGCGGAACGTGTCGACCTTGCCCGCCGGCCACGGCCCGTCACACGGCATGGCGCCGGTCTCGACCTCCTGCAGGATGGCGTCGGCGTTCGCTTTCACATCGTCGTACGACCAAAGATCGAAGTGGCTCAGCATCGCGCTGCGGTCGCGCTCGCGGAAGAGCGGCCTGATGTCGGTGTCGAAGGTCAGAGCGCCGACTCCTCCTCGACCGTGCGCTCGGCGAGGGGGTAGATCTCGAGGCGCTCGTCTGGGATCGGCTCGCCGCTGTCGACCGAGAGGCCGTAGGTCCCGGCCGCGAGACGGGCCTCGGCGCGCTCGAGCGCGGCGAGCTGGTCGCGCAGGTCGTCGGAGAGCCCTTCTTCGAGCTCGTCGATGTACGTGTCGGTGCCGAGGTTGCCCGGGTCCTCGTCGTCGAACTCCTCGGCGTCGTCCTCGTGGCGGTAGCCGGAGAGGCCCCGCTCGATGCGGGTCCGTTCGGCTGCGAGCAGCTCCTGTGCGCGTTCGGGATCCATGCGGGAGACCCTACCGATCCACGTCGAGCCGGGCGGCCTCGAGGTCGACGTCGATGCGCGGCGCTGCCTGGGCGGCGGGAGCCGGACCATCGGGCCGTCCGGCGTCTCGACCTGGGGCTACCCCGAAGGTCGCACGCGCCGTCCCCGCTGCCGGCGCACCGGCTCCGGCGGCAACTCGTGACCGAGCACGATGACGTCGATCACGGTCGCGGCCGCGGAGACGGCCGGGATGGCGAGGATGACGGCGAAGCCGCCGAAGATGAGGCCCACGACCGAGACGGTCACGAGCGTGACGAGCGGCGACAGGCCGACCGACTTGCCCATCACGTGCGGGTTGATGACGTAGCTCTGGAACTCGCGCACGGCGACGAGGACGACGAGCGCCAGCACCATGACGTGGATCGACTGCGGCAGGCCGACGGCGACGATGAGGAGCACGCCGATGAGCGGCCCGATGACGGGGATGATCTCCACGAGGCTGACGAAGCCGCCGACGAGCAGCCAGTAGTGCAGCCCGACGATCCAAAAGCCGGTGGCGAGGACGACGCCGATGATGATCACCATCAGGAACTTCAGTCGCGTGTACGCGCCGAGGCGCTTGTCGATGGCGAGATACGTCTGGCGAGCCTTCTCCCGCTTGTCCTCCGGCGAGAACGCCACGAGCAGCTCGATCATCGGGTCGCGCTCCGACACCCAGTACCACGTCGCCGCGAGCGTGAAGAAGATGCCGACGATGACGTCGGTGGCCTTGTGACCGTAGGCGGCGACCGGGTGGAAGATCGCCGTCCCGGACGGGAGGTTCTTCAGGTGCGTGTTGATCCAGACGAGGACGTCGTGGCGAAGCCCGGTGGAGTGGTGCGCAGCGCTCGCGTCGTTCGAGTCGATGGCGGCACTGACCTCGTGCAGCGCCGGCGGGATGGCGAGCCAGAAGAAGAGCACGAGCGCCCCGATCACGGCGATGAAGAACGCGCCGATGGCGAGAGACTGCGGCACCCGCCGCCGGCGCAGCCACTCCACGCCGGGACGCATGGCGGCCGCGAACGTGAGCGACAGGATGAGCAGGACGATGATGCTGCGCACGCGCCAGAGCGCGAACGCGATCGCGATCACGAGCACGGCGGCCACCGTCGCGCGGACGGCGACGCGCGTGACATCCGTTGCCTGCACGACGGCAGTCTCTCTCGCCGGGGTGCCTGCCGACAATAGGAGTACGCTTCCGCCCAGTTGACCCGCGACCTGACCCGCGAGGAGGCGTTCGAGTCGCGCTGGGAGGCGGCGCCCGCCGTCGTCTCCGTCATCCTCCTCCAGGCCCTGCTCGCGTTCGTCAGCCTCAGCCAGCATTGGAAGCTGGCGGGCCTGCCGTGGTGGGTCTGGCTCGTCTCCGTCGGCCCCGAGCTGCTGCTGCTCGGCCCCCTCGCGTTCGACCGGCCGCGCCATCAGCTGGAGCAGGCGGGCATGCGGCGCCTGGTCGGCCTCACGCTCCTCGGATTCGTCAACCTGTCGAACCTCTTCGTCCTCGTCGCGCTCCTCGTGTCGCTCGTGCACGGCGACGAGAAGAGCGGCGGCCAGCTGCTGCTCAAGGGCGCCGTCGTCTGGGGGACGAACGTGATCGCGTTCGGGCTCGTCTTCTGGGCGATCGACCGTGGCGGCCCGTCGAAACGGATCCAGCCGGATCCCCCCTTCGGAGACTTCCTCTTCCCCCAGATGGACAACCCGAAGATCGCGCCGCCGGACTGGTACCCGCAGCTCGCCGACTACATCTACGTCTCGTTCACGAACGCGATCGCGTTCAGCCCCACCGACACGATGCCGCTCAGCCGGCTGGCGAAGTGGCTCATGCTGGCCGAGTCGGCGATCTCCGCGGTCACCGTGCTCCTCGTCGCCGCGCGCGCGGTGAACATCTTCAGCTAGGGCCGCTGCCGCTAGGCGTACGATGCCGGCATGTCCACGATGCGCAGCGCCGTCGCGCATGCCGGCTCCCGCTACCGGCGCCTTCTGGGTCGTCCGCATCCGGTGCAGGCGCTCGAGCACGAGGCCGAGCACCTCCGCCAGGTGGAGCACGCGGGCGAGAGCGGCGAGACGCCGTTCATCGCGATCATCGGGATCATCCTCTTCCTGCTCCCGATCGTCGTCGTCTTTCTCGGGGCGGCGTTCGCCGCCTACTACCTCGCGCGCTAGATGAGCGCGAGCACGTCGTCGCCGTAGCGCTCGAGCTTCGCCGGGCCGACGCCGGCGATCTGCGAGAGCTCGCCGAGCGAACGCGGCCGGGCATCCGCGATCGCGTGCAGGACGCTGTCGTGGAAGACCACGTACGGCGGCACGCCGTCCTCGCGCGCACGTTCGAGCCGCCACTCGCGCAGCCGTTGCGCCGCGGGCGTCCAGTCCTGCGTCCGCTTCGCCTCGCGGACCTGAGCGTGCCCGAGCTCGGCGAGGAACCGCGACGGCTTCCCCGACCATGTCAACCACAGCGTCCGCTTCGCGCGCGTCATGCCGACGTAGAGCAGGCGCCGCTCCTCCGCGATTTCGGCCGGCGTCCGCGCCTGCCGTGCCGGAAGCTCTCGCTCCTCGAGCCGCGGGATGAAGACGGTGTCGAACTCGAGCCCCTTCGCGCGATGCAGCGTGAGCAGGTGCACGCCGCGCGCGCCGTCGCCGCCCGGGTCGAAGCGCCGGCGGAGCTCGGCGACGAAGCCGGCTGCGTCACCGTCGAACGCCGACGCGAGCGTGACGAGCCGCGCGAGATCGGTCTGCCGGACGAGCTCGCGCTCGCCGAGCTTCTCGGGGAGCTCCTCGAGCCAGCCCGCGTCGACGGCCGCGGCGCGCACGGCGAGGTTCGCCTCGATGCCCGCTCCCCGTTCGAGCACGCGCACCATGCGTCGCGCAGCGTCCCGGTCGAGGAGCGACGAGCCCTGGAACTCGATGCCCGCCTCGTGGAGCGCC
>JAFALP010000061.1 GCA_019234175.1 Actinomycetota bacterium
GTTGTTGATCCGCGACTGCACCTCCCCCGTGCGCGTGCGCGTGAAGAACGCGAGCGACAGGCGCTGGAGGTGGCGGAAGACGGACGCGCGCAGGTCGTGCATGACGCGCTGGCCGACTTGGTTCGAGAGCAGCGTCTGGATGACGCCGAGGATCCCGGTCGCGATGGCGATGGCGATCATCCCGCCGGCCGCGAACGAGACGACACGCGTGTCGTGGTGGACGATCCCGTTCAGGACGCGGCGAAGCAGGAAGGCCGGGACGACGCCGAGACCGGCGCTGATGACGATCAGCCCGAGGAGCACCAGGAGCCGCCGCCAATACGGCGTGAAGAGCGGCCCGATGCGGCGGAGGTTGGCGCTGCGGACCGCCGGATCGGACGGCCGCTCCGGCGCGTCGACCGGGGAATGGAAGAACATGCCCACTTCGGGTCAGGGTACGTCCTCGTGCACACTCAGGAGCGTGCGCGTTTCCGTTCGACTCTTCGCCGGCCTGCGCGAACGGGCGGGCACGGGACGCATCGAGGTCGACGACGTCGCCCGCGTCGAGGACGTGTGGGGAAAGCTCGGGCTCGGCGACGAGCCCCCCGGCCTCGTCTACGCCGTGAACCGCGAGTACGCCGGCCGCGACGCCGCACTCGCCGACGGCGACGAGGTTGCCCTGATCCCGCCCGTGTCCGGCGGCGCCTACGTCCTCAGCACGGAACCGCTCGACCTGTCGCGCGTGGTCGCCGAGGCGGCGAGCGAGGACGCGGGCGCGGTGGCGACGTTCGTCGGCACCGTCCGGCGGCACTCGCGCGGCCGCGAGGTCGTGCGTCTCGAGTACGAGGCGTTCGAGGAGATGGCGGAGCCGATGCTCCGGCGGCTCGGCGACGACCTCACCGCGAGGCACGGCCTGACCGCGGTCGCGATCCACCACCGCGTCGGCCCGGTCGACATCGGCGAGCCGAGCGTCGTCATCGCCATCTCGGCACCGCACCGCGCCGCCGCGCTCGACGCCTGCCGTGAGGCGATCGACACGCTCAAGGAGACGATCCCGCTCTGGAAGAAGGAGATCTACGCCGACGGCGAGGAATGGATCGGGCGCGGGTCGTGAAGCGGTCGCTCGAGCGCATCGGGGGAGCGGCGGTCGCGATCGGGGCGGCCGCGTTGAAGTTCGGATTCCTGTTCGCGAAGTTCTTCGGCTTCTTCATCTCCGCCGCCGCGTACTCGTTCTGGTTCCACAGCTGGACGTTCGGCTTCGGGCTCGCCGTCCTCATCCTCGTGCACGAGCTCGGCCACATCCTCGAGTCGCGCCGGCAGGGCCTGAAGGTGTCGTGGCCGATGTTCATCCCGTTCTTCGGCGCGTTCGTGACCGTTCAGCGCGCGGGGCTGACGCCGTTTCGCAGCGGGCTCGTCTCGCTCGCCGGGCCGCTCGTCGGGTCGATCGGCGCGGCGGTCGTGTGGGTCGTCGGCTCGATGAACCACTCCGCGCAGCTGGACGCACTCGCAAACATCGGCTTTCTCCTGAACGCCTTCAACCTCCTTCCGATCGGGTTCCTCGACGGCGGTCACGTCGCCGAATCGATCCGGCAGGCGTGGCGCGTGCCCGTCATCCGCTTCGAGGGCGGCGTGCCGATGCAGGCGTTCGCGCCCGACCGGGCCCGGGCCGTGCAGCTGTTCGCGCTCTACGCCGGCATCGCCGTCGCCGTCGTGCTCTGCCTTCTCGCCACCCGACCGAACGGAGCGACGCTGTGAGCACCGAGGACACGCGCATGCTGGAGGCGCACTGGACGCGCGAGGAGGAGCTCGAGCACGCGCGGCGCATCGGCGACGAGTTCCTCAAGGGATTCGAGACGGTGGACTCGATCGACCGGCCGGCGGTGTCGATCTTCGGCTCGGCGCGCGTGCACGAGGGATCGTTCGCCTACGACCAGGCCCGCGCCACGGCGAGGCTCTTCGCCGAGGCCGGGTGGGCCGTCGTCACCGGCGGCGGCCCCGGCGTGATGGAGGCGGCGAACCGCGGCTGCCGCGAAGGCGGCGGGCTGTCCGTCGGCTTCAACATCGAGCTCCCGCGCGAGCAGGGGCTGAACCCGTACGTCGACCTCGGCCTCACGTTCCACCACTTCTACGCGCGCAAGACGATGTTCGTGAAGGCGGCGGAGGGCTTCGTCGTCTTCCCCGGCGGCTTCGGCACCTCCGACGAGCTCTTCGAGGCGCTGACGCTCATCCAGACCGGCAAGGTCCTGCACTTCCCGGTGGTGCTCTT
>JAFALP010000039.1 GCA_019234175.1 Actinomycetota bacterium
GCAGGACGGCGCAGTTGTCGGTGCCCTCCTCGAACTCGATGCCCGCGTAGAGATCCTCGGTGTTCTCGCGCACGATCACGAGGTCGACGTCGTCGTAGCGCGAGCGCACGCCCGCGTAGCTCTTGCACGGCCGCACCTGCGCGTACATATCCAGCTCCTTGCGGAGCGCCACGTTCACGGAGCGGAAGCCGCCGCCCACGGGGGTCGTGATCGGCCCCTTCAGCGCGACGCCGGTCTCGCGGATGGCGTCGAGGACGTCGGGCGGCAGCGGGTTGCCGCCGTACTGGTCCATCACGTCGGCGCCGGCCTCGCGCACCTCCCACTCGAACTCGACGCCGGTTGCCTCCAGCACCCGGCGCGTGGCGTCGGTGAGCTCGGGGCCGGTCCCGTCGCCGGGAATGAGGACGACTCTGTGCGCCACGGCGAGCAAGTGTATGTAGGTTCCGGCGCGTGACGTTGCAGGAAGCCGCCGTACAGGCCGACGCGCTCGCGCAGGCCGGATCCGAGCGGGAGCTGGCCGACCTGCGCTCGGACTGGGGCGACGAGGTGGAGGCGGCGGCGCGCAGCCAGGACTTCCGCGAGCGCGCGATCGCCTACCGCGCGCTCGGGCAGTTCCGCTGGCGGGCGAAGGAGGAGCTCCTCCGCCGCGGCCTGGACGACGAGAGCCCCGCCGTCCGCGGGTCGGCGCTCCTCTCGCTCGAGCTGCTCTCGCGCGACCACCCGTCGAGCGTCAACGGCGTCCGGCCGCTGCTGCACACGATCGTGAGCGCGGACGGGAACGAGGCCGTGCGCCGGCTCGCCGTCCTCTCGCTGAAGAACGGCTCACCGCAGCGCGAGACGGTCGTCCTCCTCGAAGGCATCGCGGGTGACGACGGGGCGGACGCGCAGCTGCGAAAGGCGGCCGCGGGTGTCGCCCAGCAGCTGAAGCGGAAGCAGCAGCAGCGCTAGCTCGTACAGGTCGCGCAGACGCGCGACTGCATCTGCCGGCCGCACGACGGGCAGATGCGCCGGTGGCGCTTCCACTCGAGGGCGCTCTTCTGCAGGCCCGCGGTCATCATCGCCCAGCCGATGCCGAGCGTGAGGACTGCGAGGAGTGCGATGTGAAGATCGATGGTCATCTCATGCCTTCTTCCTGGCGTGTGGGTGCGCCTGGAAGAACAACTCCTTTCGCCGCCGATCGGATACGTGGGTGTACCGCTCGGTGGTGGAAAGATCGGCATGGCCGAGCATTTCCTGGACCGATCTGAGGTCGGCGCCTCCCTCGAGCAGGTGGGTGGCGAAGGAGTGGCGCAGGAGGTGGGGATGGACGCGCTCGGGCTCGAGGCCGGCCGCCTCGGCGAGCTTCCGGAGGATGAGGAAGGCCCCGGCCCGCGTCAGCGCGCCGCCCTGGGCGTTCAGGAAGAGCTCGGGCCGGCGGCGGCGGTCGAGGAACGGCCTGCCCCGGGCGAGGTAGCGGCGCAGGGCGTCAACCGCCTCGCGGCCGATCGGGACGACGCGCTCCTTCGAGCCCTTGCCGACGGTGCGGACGACCCCGCGCTCGAGGTCGACGCCGCCGCGCTCGCGGCCGACCGCCTCGCTCACGCGGAGGCCGGCGCCGTACAGGAGCTCGACGAGCGCGCGGTCGCGGAGCGCACGCGGCGCCGTCCCATTCGCGGCCTCGATGAGGCGTTCCGCCTCGCCGGGGGAGAGCGTGCGCGGCAGCGTGCGCGCGCGGCGCGGCAGGTCGAGCTCCGCGGCGGGGTTGTCCGCACGCGCGCCGATGAGCACCTGGTGGCGGTAGAAGCTCCGCAGGGCGGCGATGCGGCGCGCGATCGTCGTCCCCGCGAGGCCGCGCGCGCGCAGGTCGGCGACGTACCCCGCCAGCTGGTCGCGCGACGCACCCGCCGGCGACGTACTCAGGAACGCGGCGGCGTCGTCCAGGTCGCGGCGGTAGGCCTCCACCGTGCGCGCGGCGAGCCGCGTCGCCGACACGGCGAGGAACGAGTCGACGGCGGCGTCGCTCACGATCGTGGGTGCGCGCTGTCGTAGACGCGCCGCAGGCGCTTCGCGTCGACGTGCGAGTACATCTGCGTCGTCGACAGCGAGCTGTG
>JAFALP010000056.1 GCA_019234175.1 Actinomycetota bacterium
GAGAAGAACTCGCTCTCGGTGCCGAATCCGAGGATGCCGGCGGCGATCGTCGGCTCGTCGTCGTACGAGTGGGGCAAGCCGTAGAGCTCGTAGTAATCCCTCGGGATGCAGTCGCGGTTCGGCACGCCCTGCGAGACGACGAAGTAGCCGCGCTCGTCGATCTGCCGGATGAACTCCGTCATCGGCCGTAGCACCGTGATGCCGGCATCCAGCCACACGACCGCGTCGGCGTCGACGTGTGTCCAGATCCATGTTTTCCAGGTTCTGCCTTGGCGCCAGTGCTCGACGAAGGGCGGAACCTCCCGCACATCGACACCTCGTATGCCGTCGAGGAGTCGCCGTTGGAACCGGGTCAGGCCGAGGTCGTAGGCGATGATCCGATCAAAGATGTCCGACCGGCGCTGGATCGAGCTGAGCAGGTTGAGAAGCCAGTTCCCATACCGCGCGTCCGCGGCCGAGACGACGGCTGTGGTCACGGCTTGACGAAGTGGACGATCGGCGACCGGGGATCGATCCCGACATCGGCCTCCACGATGCGATATCCGAGGCCCTCGAGCATCGCGCTCGTCCGCTCGGTTCCCGCGTCGTACCACCAGCTTCCTTCAGGCCCTTCCGGGGCGTCGATGTGACGGCGATACCTCTCGAGCTCGCGAAGCTCGACGTGGTCGATGACGCGCTGCATGAGCCGGCGCAGCCACGGGCGGCCGACCTGCGAGGTCAAGGCGCCGGAAATGCTCGGACGTTCGGCGATGAATTGCCGATACTTCGCATAGTCGGCGACCATCCAGAAGCAGTGCGCGCCCGATCGCAGCTTTTGTCGAAGCGATGTTGCGTACGCCGTGATGCCCTCGAACGGGACGTGGCAGAGCGCGTCGTAGGAGAACATGTAGTCGATCCCATCGTCCGGGATCGAGTCGCATCCGAAGTCGTTCACCTGGACGTAGTGCACGTCCGACTGATCGCCGACGTACTCCCAGAAACGGTTGTACTCGGCCGAGAGCGCATCGAGCACCCATACCTCGCGCGCGTTGAGCATCGCTCTGGTGTAAGCGCCTCGTCCTGGGCCGATCTCGAGCGCGACAGTCTCTGCGGACACGTATGGCCGTATGCACGCGAGCGTGATCGCGTGCGGAACGCCGACATAGCCGAACAGACCGAACGGCGAATGCGTCCGGTCGAGAGGATCGCCGACGAAGAAGCCGCCCTTCCAGATCGTCTGGAAGGACGAAAGGTGTGCGTCGAGATCCGGCGTCGCCATCGGCGTCAACCTAGCCCGCGGCCTCGAGCGCGAGCTCGAGGACGAGATCGTTGACCTCCTTGTGCTCGCGATAGGGGAAGAGGCAGATGTAGTCAGAGTACGCACCTCGGCGGATTCCGTCGCGCCGGTGTGGGCCGAGTCCCGTGTCGAGCTCGCGCTCGAGCTCGAGACGGTCGAGCTGGCGATGGCGCGTGTAGTCGTCGTCCATCACCCACCAGCGGTTCGGCGCTTGTCTCCAGGTCGTGAGCGCCGAGTACAACAGCTGCTGGTCTGTGTACCAGCCGGGCCACGCGCGCCGGCCGTCGTATTCGAGGTCGGTCGTCCACTCGGCGAGCTGCCGGCGCACGTCGTCGATGGAGGAGACGCCGAACACCTCCGACCAGGTCGACGGCAACGCTGCGTTGTATGCCATCGCGATCTGGCCGCCCTCCATGCGCACGTCGCGGTAGCTCACGAAGAACCGCTCGTCGAGGGACCGGATCGTGTCGAGGTAGTACGAACGACGAAGCGGATAGAGATCGACGTCTGCAATGAGCACGGCGCCGGGGGTGTCGACGATTGCCGGATAGAGCAGCCGGATGCACTGGGCCTGGAGCGCGCTGTGCACGCCTGCGATCGGTTCGAACGGGACGACGAACGGATCGAAGCGAAGGTCGTCCGGCACGCGCTCGGTTTCCGCGACGATGAGGAGGAGCGGCTCGATGCCGACGATGTCGAGCCATGCCTGCCGGGCCGACGGCCAGTAGTCGAGATAGTCGGGGTTGAGGTCGCAGGCGAGAACGACCTTGTCGACGCACATCGCTTTGGCGTGACGAGTCAACGGCGGGCGAGGAACCTTCGGCGACGAGATCGGATAGCCAACGGCCCGCGCGATCGGAAGCCACACGCGCCGGCGCAGCGTGCGCTTCACCGAGTTCGGAAGCATTTCGCGTAGCGATCTCATAGGCGCCGGACCGACGCGATCGACGAGACGACGCCGTCGCCCCAGGCCTCAGGGGTGAAGTCCGCCGCGATTTCTCGTGAATGCTCGCCTGCCGACCGGCGAAGGGTTTCGTCGTCGGCGAGGCGCATGATGGCGGCGCGCAGTGCGTCCCGATCGTCGGGCGGGATGCGGAACCCGTTCAACCCGTCCTCGACCAGGTTGTGCGCGCCGCCGGCCGCAGTCGTCGCCACAAGCGGCAGCCCTGCGAGGGCCGCCTCGTTCAACGCCATGTTCCACGTGTCCGACCGCGACGGGACGACGGCGATGTCGGCGTCGGCGTACAGCGCCGGTAGATCGTTGCGCTCGACGTTGCCGAGAAACCTCACGTTCGGTCCCGCGAGCGCGCGCAGGTGCGCCTCTTCCGGTCCGGTCCCTGCGATGACCAGCTCGACCGGAAGGCCGGACACCGCCTCGATGAGGACGTCGAGGCCCTTCTCGCGCGAGAGGCGCGCGACCGCGATGACGCGGCACACACCGTCGGTGCGCGTGCGCGTCGCGGCACCGAAGATCGCGGGGTC
>JAFALP010000091.1 GCA_019234175.1 Actinomycetota bacterium
CGCCTGGGCGATCGGCTGCCTCACGCAGGCGCAGCGGCACCTGCGCGGCCAGGACCGCAGCGTCGAGCTGGCCGTGCTGGGCCGGCTCGGCGCCGAGGTCGAGCTGGAGATCTGCCACCTCCTCGAGCGGGCGGGCGCATGAGCGAACGGCCGACCGCGCAGGAGCTGACCGAGGCGATCCTCGAGTTCCTCGGCGGCGAGATCCTGCCGACGCTCACCGACCCGCGGCTGCGGTTCCGCACGCTCGTGGCGATGAACGCGCTCGGCATCGTCTACCGGGAGCTGGACGCGCTTCCGCCGGAGGACGACGCGGAGCGGCGGGCGCTTGCCGCACGCATCCGCGCGGGCGATGTCGACGGCGGGACACTCGCACGCGTCCGCGCGGACGTCGAGGCTCGACTGCGGATCGCGAGCCCGCGCTACCTCGAGCGGTACGAGTGAGCGAGTTCCTCGCGGAACGGATCGCGGTGGACGACCCCGTCGTGCACTGGATCCTCGGCACGACGGATCCGCGCACGATCTGGCAGGAGGTGCAGACGCTGTGCCCGGAGGCGGTCGAGTGCTTCGCGTTCCATGCGCGCACGGGGGCGCTCTTCGGCCTGACGCTGCGCGGCGGCGCACGCGTGGCCCTGAAGGTGCACCGGAGCCGCGCGTCGGAGGATTTGGCGGCGATGCAGCTGATCCAGGAGCATCTCTGGCGGTACGGCTACCCGACGCCGCGGCCGTTGGGCGTTCGGGGACCCGCGACGCTCGAGGAATGGCGGGACGAAGGCTCGTCGCGCGACGCGCACGTTCCCGAGATCCGTCGCGAGCTCGCGCGGCAGCTCCTCCGGCTCACCCAGCTGGCCCGCGGGCAGTCCGCCGCCGCCGACGTCGTGCCCAGCGCGACGGCGAGCGGCGTCGAGTGGATCGACGACATCGCCCGCGAGGCGCAGCGGCAGCGGGACATGGGCGGCGGACCTTCCGTCGTCGCGCGCCACGACTGGACGATCGGCCGCGTCCGCTTCGTGGCAGAGAAGCCGGTCGTCGTCCACGGGTGGGACAGCCTGAGCGTGGGGGCGGAGACGGTCTTCGTCGGCGAGGCCGCCTCGCACTTCACGTACACGGAGGAGCTCGCGGTCGACCCGTGGCCGAGCGTCGACGAGACGTTTCTCTTCATCGCCGACTACGAGCGGGCGCGCAACGCGCCGTTCACGCGCGAGGAGCAGGCCGCCGCCGCCGCCGCCGCCGTCTGCGTGCGAGCGGACACCGCGCGGCTCATCCGCGCCGTCGGCGGCGACATCGCCCCGCTCGCACTGCCCGAGTACGCGGCCGCATTGCTGCAGTAGGCTCCGCACGTGCCCGATCTGAGCGGCAAGGTCGCGATCGTCACCGGAGCCGGGCGCGGCATCGGCCGGGCGCACGCCCTCGCACTCGCCGACGCGGGCACGAAGGTGGTCGTGAACGACCTCGGCGGAACGCTCGCGGGCGACGGCGCCGACCTCAGCCCCGCGCAGCAGGTCGTCGCCGAGATCGAGGCGGCAGGCGGCGAGGCCGTCGCCGACGGCGAGAACGTCGCCGACTTCGAGGGAGCGGGCCGCCTCGTCCAGCATGCGGTCGACGCGTTCGGCGGTCTCGACATCGTCGTGAACAACGCCGGGATCCTCCGCGACCGCATGCTCGTGAACATGAGCGAGGACGAGTGGGACGCGGTCATCGCGGTGCACCTGAAGGGGCATTTCGCCGTCACGCGCCACGCCGCCGCGCACTGGCGCGAGCGCGCGAAGGCCGGCGAGCAGCTCCATGCGCGCGTGATCAACACGTCCAGCCCGTCGGGGGTGTTCGGCAACGTCGGCCAGACGAACTACGGCGCAGCGAAAGCAGGCATCGCCGGCTTCACGGTCATCGCCGCGCAGGAGCTCGCGCGGTACGGCGTCACCGTCAACTGCCTCGCGCCGAACGCGCGGACGCGCATGACCGAGGAGACGTTCGAGATGGCCGCCGCTCCCGAAGGCTTCGACCCGCTCGATCCTGCGAACATCTCCCCCGTCCTCGTCGCGCTGTGCGCGGATGATGCGCAGGAGATCACCGGGCAGGTCTTCCACATCTGGGGCGGAGCCGTGAACGCGCTGCAGGGATGGACGGCAGGCGAGCTGTTCGCCCGCGACGGGGGCTGGAACGCCGACGAGCTGCTCGCGGCCATGCTCGAGCGCTTTCCCGAGGGCGCCGCGCCGGACGGGATGGTCGCCGGCATGCAAAAGGCCGGCGGCCAGTCGCTGCGTTCCGCGTAGTGCAGCGCCGTCGCCTCTACGTCATGCGGCACGCCGAGGTGCGGTACTTCGAAGGCGTGCATCCGGAGGAGGTCGTGCTCACGGACCGAGGCCTCGTGCAGGCGGAGTCGGCGGCGGAGGAGCTGCGCACCGTCTCGTTCGACCGCGTGCTCACGAGCGGGCTCGAGCGCACGCTGCAGACTGCGAGGATCGTCGCGCCCGGAAACGAGCCCGAGGCGCACTACGAGCTGCGCGAGATCGAGAGCGGAGACATCCGCGACGTCGCGAGCGACGAAGTACAAGCCATGATGACGGCAGCCTTCCGCGGCGTCGTCCCGCCCGAGACGCAGTTCCTCGGCGGCGAGACGATCGGCGCGCTGCTCGACCGCGTGCTCCCCGAGCTCGACGCGCTCGTCGCCGCCGACGACTGGGACGTGGCGCTGCTCGTCCTGCACGGCGCCGTCAACCGCGCCATCCTCGGCCACGCGTTGACGGGCGAGCGCATCTTCCTCGGCGGCTTCGAGCAGGCGCCGGGATGCATCAACGTCCTCGACGTCGGAGCGGACGGAACATTCATCGTCCGCGCCGTGAACCATCTCGCCTACGACCCTGCGCACATCGCCGCTCCGCGCTTGACGACCATGGAGCAGCTCTGGCAGGAATACGTCGACTCGCGCGCCTGATGGCTCTCCTCTCTCTGACGAACGCGACGCTGCGCTTCGGGGGGATCGTCGCCCTCGACGACGTCTCGCTCGAGGTCGAGCCGGGAACGATCGCCGGCCTCATCGGGCCGAACGGCGCGGGCAAGACGACGGCGTTCAACGTCATCACGCGCCTCTACCGGCTCGACTCGGGCGACGTGGTCTTCGACGGGCGCTCGATCCTGCGCACGCCGCCGAGCCGGGTCGTCCGCCTCGGGATCGCGCGCACGTTCCAGAACGTCGAGCTCTTCCAGACGATGACCGTGCTCGAGAACGTCCTCGTCGGCGCGCACACGACGTCGCTGTTCGAGCGCGCCGCGGTCGTGCGCCGCCGGGCGTTGGACGCGCTCGAGCTCGTCGGGATCGAGCAGGTCGCGCGGCGTCCGGCGGCGGGGCTTCCGTTCGGGACGATGAAGCGCGTCGAGCTGGCTCGGGCGCTCGTCTCGCAGCCGCAGGTGCTGCTCCTCGACGAGCCTGCCGGCGGCCTCAACCACGAGGAAGTCGAGGATCTCGCGTCGTTCATCCGCCGGCTCCGCGACGAGCTGAAGCTCACGATCCTGCTCGTCGAGCACCACATGAATCTCGTCATGCGCGTGTCCGACCACGTGCACGTGCTCAACTTCGGCCGGACGATCGCGAGCGGCGACCCGGCCGGCGTGCAGCGCGACCCGCGGGTGATCGAGGCGTACCTCGGCGGCGAGCTGGAGGAGACGGCATGACCGCGCTGCTCGAGCTCGAGGATGTCCACGCACGCTATGGCCCGGTCAAGGCGCTTCACGGCTTCTCCCTCGCCGTCGGC
>JAFALP010000238.1 GCA_019234175.1 Actinomycetota bacterium
GTCCGCGCGCACGAGCAGCGCCTCGACCGGCGCGTTGCGGCACGGAAACGCCAGTGCACGGTCACCCGGGGTCTCGGGGCCGAGCCCCGCATCCTCGAGCAGCGCGATCGCGGGCTCGCGGAGCCTCCCCTTCGACGGGACCGCGACTCTCAGGAGCGCCGCCGGCGCTGCAGCGCGAGCCGGTAACCGCCTTCGCCCCGGCGAAGCCACTGCGCCACGCGCGTCACCGTCGTCGTCGACGCGTGCGCGCGACGAGCGACCTCCACGTACGGAAGCCCCTCGTTCAGCAGCTGCGCCACCTGCCACCGGTGCGCCATCGCGTCCAGTTCCGCCCGCGTGCAGAGATCCCGGAGAAAGCTCTCCGCTTCCTCCTTCGTCCGCAGCGAGGCCACCGTCGCGAACAGGTCTCGGTGCTCTCTCGTCGGCCAATGTCGGGGCTCCACCATGGTCGGCATCGTGTTAGCATGGTAACATGACAAGAGTGGCCTTTCAAGTGCTCCCGGCTGTGGACGTCCTCGACGGCCGCGCCGTCCGGCTCGACCGGGGGGACTTCGACGCCGTCACGCACGAGGCCGGGGACCCGGTCGAGCTGGCACGCCGCTTCGCCGCAGGGAATCCGCCCCTCCTCCACGTCGTCGTCCTCGACGCCGCCCGGAACGGCGGCGCCCCGGTGGCGCTCACACAGCGGCTGGCCGAGGCGGTGGCGCCGGTGCCCCTCCAGCTCGGAGGCGGCGTTCGCAGCGCGGCCGACGCCCTCGCCCTCGTCGGCGCCGGGGCGGCGCGGGTGATCGTGGGCACGGCCGCGTTCGAGCAGGGCCCCGAGCCGTACGTGGACGCGCTCGGTGACCGGCTCGTCGTCGCGGTCGACGTTCGCGACGGGCAGGTGCGAACGCACGGCTGGGAGCGAACGAGCGGCCTGAGCGTCGACGAGGCCGTCCACCGCTGCGTCGACGCCGGCGTCGCGCGTCTCCTCTGTACCGCCGTCGACCGCGACGGCACGCTCGGCGGCCCCGACCTCGAGCTCATGGATCGCGTCGTCGAGCGGTTCGACGGTCCCGTCCTCGCCGCCGGCGGCGTGCGCGCGCAACGCGATCTCGACGCACTCGAGGCCCTGGGTCTCGAGGGCGCCGTCGTCGGCCGCGCCCTACTCGAGGAGCTGCAGCTCGAGAACGCGTGACGCGGCGAAGCCGTCGATGCGCAACACCTGCCCCGCCGCGGCGAGCGCGGCGCCGGCCGGCATCATTCCGACGAGCTCGGTGCCGCTGACCTCGACGCCGCGCTCCGCCGCCTCGCGCTCCACCGCCTCGACGATCGCGTGCAGCGAGGACGCCTCCCAATCCTCGACGTTCATGCTGATCTGCGCGTGACCGGCGCGCGGCAGATCGAGCCCGAGCGCGCGCACTCCGGGGAAACCGCCGTCGCGCTCGCGGATCGCGCACGCGATCGACTTCGCAGCATCCACGTCCCGCCCGGCGAGGTTCACGTTGAACGCGATCAACGGTCGGCGCGCGCCGACGATGACGCCGCCCACCGCCGGATCGAGCCGGGTGGGCCCGAAGTCGGGCGCGAGCTCGCCGTCGTCGATGCGCCGCTGCAATTCGTCCGGACCGCCGCGGCGGAAGAACGCGGGCGTGCGGCCGTCCGCGAGCTCGGCGTAGAGGAAGACCGGCAGTCCGAGCTCATCCCCCATGCGCTCTGCCGCAATCCGTGCCGTATCTCGCGCACGGTCGGCGTCCTGCGGACGGATCGCGACGACGGGGACGACGTCGGCGGCGCCGATGCGCGGATGCACGCCCTCGTGCCGGCGCAGGTCGATGCGCTCCATCGCCACCGCGGTGCCGGCGAGAAGGGCGTCGACGATCTCCTCGGCAGAGCCGACGATCGTGAACACGGACCGGTTGTGATCCTCGTCGGCGTGGATGTCGAGCAGGCGCGCATGCCGGGCGAGCGCGTCGCCGATGGCCGCGATGGTCGGGCGGTCACGGCCCTCGGAGAAGTTCGGGACGCTCTCGAGAGGGAGCATCCCGCGGAGCCTACGCCCGCACGAAGGGGGCGCAGTCCTCGCAGACGCTCGGAGGGACGATCCCGAGGCGCATGCCGAGGTAGAAGACCTTGCAGCCGACGCACAGGCCGAAGCCGGACTCGAGCGACGCGAAGAGCGCGATGATCCCGGCGAGGACGAGCGCGGCCGTGTGCAGGCCGGCGACGTACCAGAGCAGGGTCGCCGTCACCGTGAAGATCGCGCCGATCGTCTGCGCGAAGCGCTTCGCCGGGCCGGGCGCGTACCGGTGCCCGATGGGAAGCCGCGGTGTGACCACTCGCGTGACGACGAAGGCGAGCGGGCTCAGCGTCGGTCCGGTCAGCGCGCGCGCAACGAAGCCGTAGGCGAGCACGGGCAGGATCCAGCCCTGCTGGAATGCAATCGCGAGCACCGAGAGGACGGCGACGACGCCGGCGACGATCCGAGCCGACGTCTCGTTCACAGGATTCGGAAACGAGAAGAGACCGCGCATGACCACCCGCAAAACAGCGTACCGAGCCATCCCCTCCCTGCACCGCGATCTCGCCCGCTGCCGCGCGTGCGCCCAGGCCGGCTTCCAGCTGGAGTCGCTGCCCGTGCGCGCGCCCTTCGCGCAGCAGCGTGCGTACATGTACGGGCAGGCGCCGGGCATCGTCGAGGGCGAGGAGCGGCTGCCGTGGCGCGGCCGCGCCGGCCGGACGCTCCGGAGCTGGCTCGACCTGGACGAGGACGCGTTCTACGAAACGTTCTATTGCGCGTCGGTCACGCGCTGCTACCCGGGGCGCGCAGCTTCCGGCCGCGGCGACCGCACACCGACACCGCGCGAGCAGGAGCTCTGCGCGTTCTGGAGGACGTGGGAGCTCGAGCTGCTGCGTCCGCGACTCATCGTCACCGTTGGGAGCCTCGCGTTGCGGGCGATCCTCGGTCGCTCGTCGCTGACGGAGTGCATCGGCGAGACGTTCGACCTCCACGGGGTGACGGTGATCCCGCTCCCGCATCCGTCGGGAGCGAGCAGCTGGCCGAACGTGCCCGCGAACCGCGCGCGTCTCGAACGCGCGATCGATCTCACCACGCACGCGGTGGCTAGATTGAATCGGTGAGCGACGTTCCGTACCGGACGACGTTCGTCCGGCTGCTCGGCTTCCTGCGGCCGTACCGCCTCGGCCTCGCGGTCTCCGTGCTGCTCGCCGTCGGCTACCAGACGGCGCAGATCGCGCTCATCTGGCTGACCGGCCGGGAGGTCATCGACAAGGCCCTCATCCACCACGACACGCACCGGCTGTGGGTGACGGTCGTCGCCATCGTCGCCATCGGCTTCGCCCGCGCCGTCATGCTCCTCGGCCGCCGCCTTCTCTCCGGCAAGCAGGCGCTCGACGTGGAGATGGACATGCGCAGCGGCCTCTACGCGCGGCTCGTCCGGCTCTCCTTCGGGTTCTACGACCGTCATCAGACCGGCCAGCTGATGTCGCGCGCCACCGTCGACCTGCAGGGCGTCCGCTTCTTCCTCGGCTACGGCCTCATCTTCTTCTTCCAGAACGCGCTGACGGTCGTGTCGGTCACCGTCGTCCTGTTCTTCTTCCAGTGGGAGCTCGCGCTCATCGCGCTCGCGATCACGCCGCCGCTCGTCGTGCTCGCCTATCGCTACAGCCACGTCGCGCACCCGACGTTGCGCGACGTGCAGCAGCGCCTCGCCGACGTCGCCACCGTCGCCGAGGAGAACATCGTCGGCGTCCACGTGGTCAAGGCGTTCGCGCAGGAGCCGAGCGAGCAGGACAAGTTCCGGTATCGCTCCGAACTCGTCTTCGACCAGACACTGAAGGCGAACCGGCAGCGCGCAACGTATGTCCCGCTCATCTCGTTCGTGCCGCTCCTCGCGCAGGCGTTCGTCCTTCTCGTCGGGGCGCGCATGGTCGCGCGGGGTCAGCTGACGCCCGGCAGCTTCAGCGCCGTGTTCCTCTACCTCGGCATGCTCGTCACGCCGCACCGCTCGCTCGGCATGTGGATCGGCCAGGCGCAGCGCGCCACCGCCTCCGGCGAGCGCATCTTCCAGGTGATCGACGAGCCGGAGGAGGTCGCGAACCGGCCGGACGCGACGCCGCTGCAGCCCGGCCCCGGCCACGTGCGCTTCGAGCACGTGTCGTTCGAGTATCTCCCCGGCCGGCCCGTGCTCGAGGACGTCGACCTCGACATCGCCGCCGGGACGACGGTCGCGCTCATCGGCCACACCGGCGCCGGCAAGACGACGCTGACCTCTCTCGTGCCCCGCTTCTACGACGTCACCAGCGGCCGCGTGACCGTGGACGGCCAGGACGTGCGCGACGTCACGCTCACCTCGCTGCGCAGCGTCGTCGGCGTCATCGCGCAGGACCCCTTCCTCTTCTCGGCCACCGTGCGCGAGAACATCGCGTTCGGCCGCGCCGACCTCTCGCAGGAGGAGCTCGAGCACGTCGCGCGGCTCGCGCAGGCGCACGAGTTCATCGAGCGCCTCCCGAACGGCTACGACACCGTCATCGGCGAGCGCGGGATCACGCTGTCGGGAGGCCAGCGGCAGCGCGTCGCCATCGCACGCGCGCTCGCCGTCGACCCGCGCGTCCTCATCCTCGACGACGCCACCGCATCGGTGGACGCCACGACCGAGGCGAAGATCCGCGCCGGCCTGCGGACGGCGATGGACGGACGGACGACGCTGATCATCGCGCACCGGCTCTCCACCATCGCGCTCGCGGACGAGATCGTCGTGCTCGCGGACGGGCGGGTGGCCGCGCGCGGAACGCACGACGAGCTCCTCGGGACGAGCCCGGTGTACCGCGAGATCTACGAGCACGGCCTGCTCGAGCGCCAGTTCGCCGATGCCGTCGAGGCGCGGGCGGAGGTGGCATGAGAGTCCACCAGCCCGGCGGGCACCTCATGCGGGAACGCGGCGCGGACGTGAAGGACTGGTCGTGGCGGACGACGCGGCGCCGCCTCGGGACGCTGTGGCGGCTGACGCGTCCGTATCGCGGCCGGACGCTCTTCTCCGTCGTCTCGCTGCTCACCGCGACCGCGACCGCGCTGGCGCCGCCGTATCTCGCGAAGTACGCGCTCGACGACGCCGTGAAGGGCCACACCGGCACGCGCCTCGAGGTCGTCGTCGCCGTCTTCATCGCCGCCGGGCTCGCGAACTGGGGAATGACGTACGTCGAGACGTACTTCACGGGCTGGGTGGGCGAGCGGATCCTCGCCGACCTCCGCAACGAGCTGTTCGGGCACCTGCAGCGCCTGTCGCTCGGCTTCTACGAGCGGAACCGCGCCGGCGTCATCATCAGCCGGCTCACGAACGACGTCGAGGCGATCGACCAGCTCGTCACCGACGGCGTCACGACGCTCGTCCAGAGCACGCTGACTCTCGCCGGGACGGCGGTCATCCTCTTCATCCTCGACTGGCGGCTCGCGCTCGCGACGTGCGCCGTGATCCCGGTGGTGAGCGTCGGCACCGCCATCTTCCGCAGCCGCTCCGCGCGCGCCTATGCGGACGTGCGCGAGCGGCTCGGCCTGGTGACCGCAACGCTGGCGGAGGACATCGGCGGCATGCGCGTCATCCAGGCGTTCACGCGCGAGAACGCCGCCTACGCGAACTTCCGCGCCGTCGCGGCGCGCTATCGCGAGTCGAACATGCAGACCGTCGTCCTGAACGGCGTCTACTTCCCGTTCGTCGACTTCCTCTCCACCGTCGCGCTCGCGGTCGTCCTCGGCTTCGGCGGCCATCTCTACTTCAACCACTCGATCTCGCTGGGAACGCTCTTCGCGTTCATGCTCTACGTCCAGAACTTCTTCGATCCCGTACAGCAGCTGTCGCAGCTGTACAACACGTTCCTCTCGGCGACGGCGGCGCTCGACAAGATCATCGCCGTGCTCGACCAGGCACCCGAGGTACAGGATCGACGCGGTGCGAGCGATCTGCCCGCGGTCGCCGGGCGCGTCCGCTTCGAGGACGTGCGCTTCTCGTACGCGCGCGGTGCGGAGGTCCTGCACGGGATCGACCTCGACGTCCCCGCCGGGACGACGGTCGCGCTCGTCGGCCACACCGGTGCCGGCAAGTCGACGATCGCGAAGCTCCTCGCCCGGTTCTACGAGCCGACCGGCGGGCGCATCACCATCGACGGCGTCGACCTGAACGACGTCACGCAGCGGTCACTCCGCGCGCAGCTCGGCGTCGTCCCGCAGGAGGGCTTCCTCTTCGCCGGCACCGTGGCCGAGAACATCGCCTTCGGAAACCCCGGGGCGACGGCGGACGAGATCGTCCATGCGGCGCAGCTCGTCGGCGCGAACGACTTCGTCCTGCGGCTCGAGGACGGCTACGAGACGCAGCTCGGCGAGCGCGGCTCGCGGCTCTCGCTCGGACAGCGGCAGCTCGTGGCGTTCGCCCGCGCCCTGCTCGCGGACCCGCGCATCCTCATCCTCGACGAGGCGACGTCGTCGGTGGACATCGGCACGGAGCGTAAGATCGAGGAGGCGCTGCGCGTGCTCCTCGCCGACCGCACGGCGTTCGTCATCGCGCACCGGCTCTCGACGATCCGAGATGCGGACCTCATCGTCGTGCTCGAGCACGGCCGGGTGGTCGAGCAAGGATCGCACGAGCAACTGCTGGCCCGCCGCGGGCTGTACACGTCGCTCTACGGCGACTGGGCCGCCGACGTCGCGTAGCTAGTTCGGCCAGCCGCCGCTGAGCGGATACGCGTGGACGGGGACGACGACGGTGCCGACGAGCTTGTCATGCCATGTCTGGCTCTCTGCGTCCCAGAGCATCCAGAAGTACCCGAGGAACAGCGGGATCGCAGAGAGAATGCGCGCGAAGTACCGCCCGACGCCACGGCCGAAGCCGATCGGCCCGCGACCGCGGATGTCGTAGACGCGAATGCCCATCCCGCGTTTGCCGACCGTCTGGCCGGAGGCGCTGCCCTCGAGCCAGCCGTAGTACGTGAGCCCGACGACGACGGCGAGCAGGTAGCCGACGCCGTGAAGGATCGCTTCGAGGATTCCGCTGGCGATGCCGACGATGATCGCGTCGATCAGCGCAGCCGCGAAGCGCCGCCAGAAGCCGGCGCGTGGACCACCGTAGGCGCCTTCCGCCGTCTCCATGCATCAAGTGTGGTGCTGCCGCCGGACGTACTCACGCCACGCCTCCGCCATCGCGATGCGCTGGACGATGGTCGGGTGGTCCTCCTCGACGAGGTAGTCGACCGTCGACGGGTCCGGCTCCTCGAGCGTCGTGGGCACGAACCGGCGGAAGAGCGCGATCGCATCGGTCGGGTCATGCGTCGTCCGAAGCGACATCCAATCCGCCTCCGCCTCCATGTGCCGCGAGATCGCGTTCTGCAGCGGAAGGGCGAGGAGCTCGAGCACGACGAGCGCGAGGAGCGCGATCGGCACGGCCGTGGGGTCGCGCAACCCGCCGCGGAACTTCGCCGCCTGCGCAATCAGGAAGAGCCCGGGAAGCGCGAAGAGCGCGTACCAGCCGACGTCCTTCCAGATGTGGTGACGTGCGAGGTGGCCGAGCTCGTGCCCGATGACGACTTCGAGCTCGCCGGTGGAGAACCGGCCGTCGAGCATCGTGTTGAAGATGATGACCCGGCGGCTCGGCCCGAGGCCGGCAGCCTCGGAGTTGGGGAGCGAGGTGACGTCGCTGATGTTCTCGACCTCGATCGGCACATGGCCCACGCCCTCCTCCGTCTCGAGGCGAGACGCGATCGCCTGCAGCCGCGCATCGTGGAGCCGGTGCGTCTGGACGAGGTACGGGCTCACGAACGCGAACAGGAGCGTGAGCCCGATGAAGGGGGGCGCAGCCCAGATCCACCACGTCCGTTCGAACCGCCGTGCCAGTCCCATGACGATCGCGAGCGCGAGGGAGAGGAACGCGAACTCGCCGCCGAGCGAGAACCAGCCGCCGAAGAGGAAGGACGCGTAGCCGACATGCGAGATGCCGTGGCGGCGCTGCCACCACAGGTCGACGACCTCGAGCGGCAGCTCCACCGCCCACACGAGCGCGAACCCGAGCATGCCGAGCAGCACCCCGGTACCGATGGGGCC
>JAFALP010000044.1 GCA_019234175.1 Actinomycetota bacterium
CCGCATTCTTAGCGGTCGGCGCACCGGTCGTCAATGGGCCGCTCCGTCTTGCCACTAGGTCATTCTTTCCGCTGTCCCCTGTCAGGAGAGAGGAGGGAACCATGCTGCGGAGCTCACTGTCGCTCAGGCTCGCCCTGATCGTCGCCGCTCTGGCAGGGCTGGCGATCTTCGCCGGCGGCCTGCCCTGGGGCCCGAGCTAGACCGGTCTCGGCTGTACCGTTCGCCGCCGTGGCGGCCCTCGAGCTCGTGGTCTACGCGGTGCTCCTGGCCGCCGCGGCGGCGGCCGTCTGGCGCCGCCCGGTGTGGGCGCTCTACGTCTTCGTCGTCGGCCTCGCCCTCCACAACGCGGCCATGGCCGCCCTGTACGCCGCCGGCGTGCGCGGATCGACGCTCACCGCCATCGCCGCCTGGAAGGAGATCCTTCTCGTTGTCGCGCTCGCGCGCGTGTCACGGGATGCGTGGGAGCAGCGCGCGCTTCCATTCCGGTGGATGCTCGTCGACTGGCTCGCCCTCGCCTACGGCGCGCTCGTCGTCGTCTATGCGCTCATCCCGCAGTCGGCGCTCGACGGCGTGGCGGGGAAGCACGCCATCGCGCTCGCGCTGAAGCACGACATCGTTCCCGTCGGCGCGTACTTCCTCGGCCGCTCGCTTCACCTCGGCCGCGCCGATCTCCGGCGGCTGGCGTGGACCCTCCTCGGCACGGCCGGGTTCGTCGCCGCGCTCGGGATCGTCGACGTGTACGAGGTCCCGATCGGCTGGTGGCGGACGAACGGCGTCGTCGACTACTTCCACAAGCAGCTCGGCTACGACTACCACGGCACCGGCGAGAACCCGAAGGTGGCGGGACTGCCGGAGAACTTCATCTACAACACCGGCTCCGAGCAGCATTTCCTGCGGCGGCTCGTGTCGACGTTCCTCAGCCCGCTCGCCGCCGGGTACCTCATGGTCGTCGCGCTGTTGCTCCTGCCGGTGCAGCGCGCGGCGGTCCTGCTCGGCGCGCTCGCGTTCGCCGGCCTGCTGTTCACGTTCTCGCGCTCGTCGCTCCTCGCGCTTGCAGGCGGGCTCGTGGTGCTCGCCCTCGCGTCGCGCGACTGGCGCCCGTTCGCGCTCGCCGTGGTCGTCGTCGGCGTCACCGTCGGCTGGGCGCACGAGTTCCCGAAGATCGGCCCGACCGGCACGTGGACGAAGGCCGACCTCGTGTACCAGGCGAGCCATGCGAAGACCGTGTCCGGGCCGACGAGCGGCAGCGCCGTCTCGGAGAACGAGCCGTCGCTGCACGAGCACTGGACGTCCCTGAAGGACGGGATCCACACCGTCGTCCACCATCCGCAGGGATACGGGCTCGGCAACGTCGGCCAGACGGCGTCGCGCACGGGCACGCCGATCAAGGCGGGCGAGTCGAACTACACGGAGATGGGCGCCGAGCTGGGCATCCTCGGCGCGCTGCTCTGGACCGCATGGGGCCTCGCGCTGCTCGTCGGGCTCTGGCGCGCGGGCTCCGTGCGCATGGCCGCGGCGTTCGCCGCGATTCTCGCGCTCGCGATCCAGACCGACGTCATCGGCGATCCGTGGGTGGCGTACGTCGTGTGGGCGCTCGCCGGGGCACTCCTCGTCCGGACGCGGCCGGAAGAGCGTCTTGCGGCGGCGCCCTCCCGTGCAATAGCGTTGCCATGAGTGACAACGACACGCGTTCTCGTCGCCGCGGCGATCGTCGCGATCGGCGCCGCGCTCTTCCTCACCGTGCACAGGCACGGCGGCGGCGCGGCGGTGCTGCCGCGCGTGCCGGGCGTCGCCAACCCGCGGGTGACCCAGGCGGACGTCCACACGACCATCTGCCGGTCCGGCTGGACGAAGACGATCCGGCCGCCCGTCGACTACACGAACGGCTTGAAGCTGGAGCAGATGCGGCAGTACGGCCTACACGGGCCGCCGTCCGCCTACCAGGAAGACCATCTCATCAGCCTCGAGGTCGGCGGCGACCCGACCGACCCGCGCAATCTCTGGCCGGAGCCGTATCCGCGAGCGGCACAGGTCGACCAGATCGAGAACGAGCTGAACGCGAAGATCTGCAGCGGAGCGCTGACGCTCGTGCAGGCGCAGGACGAGGAGTCGACCCTGAAGCACACCCACGGGTGACTACGCTTGCGCCGTGTCCATCGATCCGCGGGTCGACATCGGCCATGTCCACCTGAAGGTCTCCGACCTCGACCGGGCGCTCGCCTTCTACTCCGGCGTGCTCGGGTTCGACGTGTTCGCGCGCCACGGCGACGAGGCTGCGTTCATCTCCGCCGGCGGCTATCACCACCACATCGGCCTGAACACGTGGGAGTCGAAGGGCGCGGGGCCGCCGCCGCGGAACACGACGGGCCTGTACCACACCGCCATCCGGTATCCGGACCGGAAGGCCCTCGCCGGCGCGCTGAAGCGTCTCGTCGAGGCCGGCGTGCCGCTGGAC
>JAFALP010000148.1 GCA_019234175.1 Actinomycetota bacterium
AGTCCTTCGCCGGCAGCGCCTTTACCTGGTCGGACCAGGCGACCCCGCCGACCGTCCGGACGCTCGCCCTCGTCACGCCCAATCCCCAGCTGGATCAGCAGGCCCCGTCCGCCCCGGCGGCCCCCGTTTTCAGGGTCGTCCCCCAGAGGGCGGTCATCCTCTTCAGTAAGCCCTAGGTTCTGCCGAAAAGAGAGGTATGCGGCCGATTCTCCTCCTCGGTGTCGTCGTCGTCGCGCTCGTCGCGACGACCATCACGTACGCCGCCGGCCGGGAGCTCCAGTCGGTGCCGCCGCCGCCCGCGGCCAGCACGACGCCGAAACCGGCGACGGTGATCGTCCCCGACGTCCGGCGCGAGTCCTTCGTCTTCGCCAAGGGCCAGCTGCAGGACGCCGGCTTCGCCTGGAAGGTCGTCGGCGCCGTGCCCGGCTACTCAGCCAACACGGTCGTCTCGCAGTCGCCTGCGCCCGGGACGAAGCTCCTCGACACCGGCGCGCCGCTGATCAAGGTCACGCTCGAGCGCAACAAGCAGTACCCGTCCGCCGGCGAGCCGGAGGACACCTCGCCGTACTCCCCGACAGCGAACAAGCTCGCAGGATCGGAGTAATGCGCCGCCTGCTCCGCCGCCTCCGGGCAGGGGAGGGCGGTTTCTCGCTCATCGAGATGCTGATGGTGATGGTGCTGATGGGAATCGTCATGGGGTCGATCACCACCGTTTTCATCACCGGCTCCAACGCGCAGACGGAGCTGAACCGCTTCTTCCAGGCGCAGCAGCAGGCGCGCGCCGGGCTCGACAAGCTGCGCGCCGACGTCCACTGCGCCTCGGGGGCGCAGGCGACGACCGTGAACAGCGTCCAGGCGCTGAAGCTCAACGACACGAACTGCTACGCGTCCACGCCGACGATCACGTGGTGCCTCATCCCCAGCACCGCGCTGACGGGCCGCTACGCGCTCTACCGCTCCACGATCGACAACACGTCGACGTGCACGGCGAACGACACGGGGAAGATCTTCGTCGCCGACTACCTCATGCCCGTCGGCGGCACACCGAGCGTCGCCAACATACTGACGACGCCGAACATCGTGTTCCAAAGCCTGGAGACGGTCGGGATCGACCTGAAGGTGAGCACGAACCCGACGACGTCCGCGCAGGACACGTACGAGCTGACCGACTCGCTCGTCACGCGCGACTACGCCCGCTGCCTGGCGACGTCGGCGACGTACGTGGCCGGCAGCCCCGGCTACTGCACGGTGGGGACGGTCTCGTGAGGCGGCTCCTCCGCAGCGAGCGCGGGTTCGCGCTCCCGATGGCGCTCGGCGTGATCATGGTGCTCGGCATCCTCGGCGTCGCCGCCGCCACCTACACGCTCACGAGCGGATCGAGCGCAGCGCAGAGCAAGGGCAGCCTGCAGGCGCTCCAGTACGCCGAGTCCGGCCTCGACTCCGCGTACTCGCTCCTCTGGAACGCGAACCTCGCCGGCAGCGACCCCACCACCGCCGGGATCATCGGCACGAGCGGCACCCCGAAGATCTTCTGCTTCATCCAGGGCGCGACCTGCAGCTCCAGCGGCGGCTCGCCCGGCTCGGCCAGCGTCTACGGCTGTTACGGCGGGACCTCGGGCACGACGTGCAACGGCAACGCGGTGCCCGCATCGACGTGGTGGATCGTCTCCACCGGCTACGGGCAGACGAACGACGGCCAGACGACCGCGCGGATGATGTCGTCGACCGCTGTCATCCACGCGCTGAACACGCAGCAGGCGATCGGCGCCGTCTGGAACCACATCTTCATCACCGCCCCGCTCGTCGCCGGCGTGTGCCAGACGACCTTCACCGGCAACACGCTCACGCTGGACGCCCCGGTGTACACGATCGGGAATCTCTGCTTCAACGGGAACACCGACAACATCCTCGAGAACGGCCAGCCGGTCGACGTGATGATCGGCGGCAAGCTCGTTTTCGCCGGGAACACGGACTCCATCGGGGCGCACAACGCGCCGATCACGAGCGGCGTCGTCCAGGGGAACTGCGCATCGAGCATCAACGGCGCGGCGACCGCATGCTCCGGGTGGACGAACAACTGGTACGTCAGGAACACCGAGAACTACATCAGCCAGGACTCCCCGACGCTGACGAACGCGCAGATCGAGGCCGACTACTCCGGCTTCGACCCGGGCCCGAAGCACACGTGCCTCACCGGCACGACGCCGTCGCCGCTGAACGCGAACCAGCTCGACTTCTCCGTTCAGGCAGGCGAGGGGACCACCGTCATGCCGGGGAACTCCGGGAGCGGCTCTTCCGGCGGCTACTTCAACCTCACACCGAACTCGAGCTACGCCTGCATCTCGCAGAGCGGCATCAGCACCGGCTACCTCGTCTGGAACGCCGGTAACAGCTCGATGAACGTCACCTCGGGCGGGTCGACGCTCCTCACGGTGCCGGCGAAGACGCTTGCGATCAACGGCGACATCTACTTCGACTCGGGCGTCCAGGTCACGCAGACGGCGACCTACACGGGCGTCGCGGAGATCATGGCGTCGGGCCTGATCCAGATGACGAGCAACAGCGTGACCCTGTGCGCGGTGAACACGAGCTGCACCTACTCGAGCTGGCAGGGCAACACCGGCAACAACTCCATGCTGACGCTCGCGAGCGTCTGCCAGTCCGCCTACGGCTGCTCGACGCCGGCGTCCGCCTTCCAGATGATCGGCAACACCGAGACCTTCCAGGGCTCGCTCTACACGCTGCCGACTGCCGGCTTCACGCTCACGGGCAACACCGAGACGGTGGAGGGGCCGATGAGCATCGGGACGCTGAACATCGTCGGCAACACCCCGATCTTCAAGCCGCTGCCCGCCATCAAGAACATGCCCATCGGAGCGCCGCTCCCGCCGAACATCGGGCTCACGATCGACCCGATGACGATCGTCCACTAGGCCTCAAGGCCCGGCGGTCTGCGGCCGATCACTCTCTCGATGGACTTCGCGCTCCTCGCTCTCGCGCCCGGCCTCGCGCTCGGCTCCTTTCTGAACGTCGTGGCGGCGCGCGTGCCGCTCCGGCGGTCGATCGTGAGCCCGCCGTCTGCGTGCATGAGCTGCGGGCACGAGCTCTCCTGGTACGAGAACGTGCCGCTGCTGTCGTACGCGGTGCTCCGCGGCCGGTGCAAGTCCTGCGGCGAGCACATCGCCCTTCGCTATCCGGCGGTGGAGGCTTCCGCGGCGCTGCTCGTCGCCGGCTGCGTGTGGAAGTTCGGCCTTCATCCCGAGGCGCTCGTGGCGACGTTCTTCTGCCTCGCGCTCGTCGCAATCTCGGCGACCGACCTCGAGCACCGGATCATTCCCAACCGGATCGTCATCCCGTCCGCGGCCGTCGTCCTCGCGGCGCAGACGGCGGTGAAGCCGAGCCCGGAGTGGGCGATCGCCTCCGCCGGCGCGTTCGTCTTCATGTTCCTCCTCGCCCTGGCCTATCCGGCCGGGATGGGCATGGGCGACGTGAAGCTCGCCCTCCTCCTGGGCGCCATGCTCGGCCGGACGGTGCCGGTCGCCATCCTCATCGGCGTCGTCACGGCCATGATCCCGGCCGTCGTCCTGTTGGCCCGACATGGCTCTGCTGCGCGGAAAATGGGCATTCCGCTGGGGCCGTTCCTGGCCATCGGGGCGGTCGTGGCCCTGTTCGCCGGGCACCCGCTCCTGCACCAATACCTCCACCACTAGGCCGCTCAAGCGCCGGCTCGCACATGCCGATACCTCGTTCGAGGGATCGACGTGAGCAACCACGAGAACGAGCCGCCCATCCTCCGCACCGTCGCGCCGGTCGTCGGCGGCCTGCGCACGTCCATCGGCGGCGAGTACGGCGTCAACGAGCTCGCCGAGCTCGTCGCGGACCTGCTCGCGGCGACGCAGCTCGTCCCTGCCGACGAGCTGAACCTCGTCCGCGGCAAGGCCCGCCAGATGGGCTCGTTCGCGCAGGCGCTCGTCGAAGAGGGCGTGGCGTCGAGCGAGGGCATCGCGCGCATCGTCGCCGCGCGTCACCAGATTCCGCTCGTCGACCTCGCGCTCGCGGGCGTCGACGAGGACGCGGCGCGGCTCGTGCCGCTGCACGTGCTCGAGCGTGTCACCGCCATGCCGTACGCGCTGCGCGGCGACACGCTGCTCATCGCGGTCGCCGATCCCGCCAACCTGCACGGCATCGACGAGCTGCGGCTCGCGACCCGCCATCCGGTCGAGCTCGGCGTGGCCTCGCGCGACGACATCCGCGACGCGCTCAAGCGCCTCGCTCGCACCTCGGAGACGTTCGGCGCCCGCGTCGCGCTCGCCGACGACGCCGAGGCGGAGATGGTCGACCAGGCGGAGACCGACCTCGAGATCGAGGACGGCGTCTCCGACGTCCCGCTCGTCCGGCTCGTCAACTCGATTCTCTTCCAGGCGGCCGAGGACGGCGCCTCCGACATCCA
>JAFALP010000212.1 GCA_019234175.1 Actinomycetota bacterium
AGTTGCCCTTCGCGAGCGTGTTCGCGCGAAGGAGCATGGCTGCGCGCACGATCTCGTCCGGATAGGGATCCCCGACGCCGCACGCGTGCGACCGCAGCAGGCGGAGTTGCAGCTCCTCCGTGAGCTCCTCGGGGATCGAGCGCGAGACGAACCGGCCGAAGCCGGTGTTCACGCCGTAGGTGTGCTCGTGCGTCCCGTGTGCAGCGCGCTCGACGAGGGCGCGCGCGGCGCGCATCTTGCCGCGGGCGGCGTCGGTGAGCTCGGCCGGCGACCGCTCGACGGCGACGTTCCAGACGTCGGCGACGGTCAGGTCGTCGCCGGTGAGCGCGACCGGAGGCACATGGGCAATCTACTTCGCGCGCCGCGCCAGCTCGTCCTCGACCTCGCTCAGGTCGACGTCGGCGGCGGCCAGGAGTACATAGAGATGGAAGACGAGGTCGGCGGCCTCGGAGACGACGTCGTCCCGGTCGCCGGAGACGGCGGCGATGCCGACCTCCACCGCCTCCTCCCCCACCTTCTGCGCGGCGCGGGCGACGCCGGCGTCGAGGAGCGAGGTGACGTACGACCCCTCCGGCCGCTCCGCCTTCCGCTCGGAGATCGTCCGCCACAACGCGGGAGCGAAGCAGGAGCGCGACCCGGTGTGGCACGCGGGACCTGCGGCACGCACGCGCAGGAGCAGCGCGTCGCCGTCGCAGTCGTCGCGGATCTCCTCGACCGCGAGCGTGTTCCCGGACGTCTCCCCCTTGTGCCAGAGCTCCTGGCGCGAGCGGCTCCAGAACCACGCCTCGCCGGTCTCGCGCGTGAGTCGCTCGGCCTCCGCGTCCATCCACGCGAGCATGAGCACGCGGCCGTCGTCCGCGTCCTGGACGATCGCCGCCTTCAGCTCAGGCGGCATCGCGGAGGGGGACGCCGAGGCCGCGCAGCTCGTCGCGCAGCGACGCGAGCCTGGCGGGGTTCTCGTGGAGGATCGACGCGAGCAGCGCCGCCTGTGCGATGTCGAGTGCGGCCGCGACGTGCTCGGCATTCCCGGCGCCGCCGGACGCGATGACGGGAAGCGAGACCGCGTCGCGCAACGCGGACAGCTGCTCGAGGTCGTACCCGTCCTGCGTCCCGTCGCGGTCGATGGAGGTGACGAGTAGCTCGCCGGCGCCGCGGTCCTCGCATTCTCGTGCCCACTCGACCGTGTCGCGCACGGCGTCGCGCGTCGCGGCATGCGAGCGGACGCGCCCGTGCTCGGTGTCGATGGCGACGACGACGGCCTGGCTCCCGAGCGTGCGCGCCAGCTCGGAGATGAGCTCCGGCCGTGCGAGCGCGGCCGAGTTGACGCTGATCTTGTCCGCCCCCGCTTCGAGCAGCGCGGTCGCATCGTCGACGGTGCGGATGCCGCCGCCGAACGTGAACGGGATCGTCACGTTCTCGGCGACGCGCGCTGCGACGCCGACGGCGGCGGCCGACGAGGAGACGGTGGCGGAGATGTCGAGGAAGACGAGCTCGTCCGCGCCGCCGTCCGAGTAGGCGGCGCCGAGCTCGACGGGATCGCCGACGTCGCGCAGCTCCTGGAAGCGCACGCCCTTGACGACGCGCCCGCCGGCGACGTCGAGGCACGGGATCAGGCGCGGGAGAGGCATCGGTCCAGGAACCGCAGGCCGGCGGCGCCGCTCTTCTCGGGGTGGAACTGCACGCCGACGAAGGAGCCGTGCTCGACGATCGCCGCATGGCCTTCGCTCGTCGCGACGGTTGCGTCGGTCACCGCCTCGTACGAATGCGCGAACCAGTACGCGTCGCCACCGGGATCGACCGTCGCCCAGCCGATCCGGGGCACGCGCTCCGCCTCGAGGCGCACGGCGCGGCCGGGGACGATGCCGAGCCCGGCGACCCCGCCGTCCTCCGCGCTCTCGTCGAGCGCGAGCTGGAGGCCGAGGCAGATGCCGAGGATCGCGCGCCCTCTTGCATGGCGTTCGCGCAGGACGTCCGCCGCCGGGCCCAGCCCCTCCATCGCCGATCTCGCAGAGCCGACGCCGGGAAGCACGGCGAGGTCGGCGTCGCCGAGGTCGTCGACGACTGCGGTCAG
>JAFALP010000322.1 GCA_019234175.1 Actinomycetota bacterium
CCTGGCTCCCGAAGGCGACGGTCGCGATCGAGGACCGCCGCTTCTGGCAGCACGGCGCGCTCGACTATCAGGGGATCGCGCGCGCGCTCTACAGCGACGTCACCGCGGGCAAGATCGTCGAGGGCGGTTCCACGATCACGCAGGAGCTCGCGCGCAATCTCTACATCGGCGACGCGCAGCGGACGTTCTCGCGCAAGGTGAAGGAAGCGTGCCTCGCCATCAAGCTCGCGCAGCACTGGTCGAAGACGCGCATCCTCACCGCGTATCTCAACGAGGTGTTCTACGGCCGCGCGGCGCACGGCGCCCAGGCGGGTGCGGAGACGTTCTTCTCCCGGCCCGCGCGGGACCTGACGCTGTCGCAGGCGGCGCTCCTCGCCGGGCTGCCGCAGGCGCCGACGGTCTACGACCCGTTCCTCCACCCGGCGATGGCGATGCAGCGGCGGGACGAGGTCCTCCAGGCGATGCGCAAGGACGGGTCGATCACGCAGCAGCAGTTCGAGAAGGCGATCTCGGCGCCGCTCGAGCTGCAGCCCGGGACGCTGTACGCGCGCCAGCAGCAGCCGAACTTCTTCGGGTGGGCGGAGCAGGAGCTCGTCGCGAAGTACGGCGCGACGCGCGTCGCCGCCGGTGGGCTGCGCGTGCGCACGACGCTCGACCCCGCCATCCAGCAGGAAGCGGAGGCGGCGGTGAAGAGCGTGCTCCGCGAGAAGAGCGACCCGGCCTCGGCGGTGGTCGCCATCGACCCACGCACGGGTGCGGTGCGCGCGATGGTCGGCTACGTCCCGGACGGCCGCAAGATCACGTTCAACCTCGCCACGCAGAGCACCCGCACGGCGGGGAGCTCGTTCAAGCCGTTCGTCCTCGCGACTGCGATCGCGCACGGCATCTCGCTCTATTCGAGCTTCTCCGGTCCGCCCTCGATGATCATCCCCAACTCGAGCTGCGACGGGCCGCAGGGGCCGTGGGACGTGCACAACTACGCCGACGAGGACAGCGGTTACATGAACCTGCTCAACGCGACCGCGAACTCGGTGAACACGATCTTCGCGCAGCTCGTCGCCAAGGTCGGCCCGTGGAACGTCGTGCCGGTCGCGCACCGGATGGGGATCACGACGCCGTTGCAGCCGGTCTGCTCGATCACGCTCGGGACGCAGCCGGTCAATCCGCTGGAGATGACGGATGCGTACGCGACGCTCGCCGCGCACGGGATCCACCACGCGCCGCAGCCGTTCGAGCTCGTCCGTTCGCCGGACGGCACCGTGCTCGGCCGCCTCGACGCCACGGGCGACCGCGCCATCTCCAGCAGCGTCGCCGACCAGGTGACGTACGCGCTCGAAGGCGTCGTCCAGCATGGCACCGGCGTCGCCGCGGCGCTCGGGAACCGCCCGGTGGCGGGAAAGACGGGGACGGCGGAGAGCTTCCAGGATGCGTGGTTCTGCGGCTACGTCCCGCAGCTCGCGACGTGCGTGTGGGTCGGCTACCCGAAGGCGGAGATCTCGCTCTACAACGTGGAGGGCGTCGGCGCCGTCGCCGGCGGCACGCTGCCGGCGGAGATCTGGCATCGCTTCATGTCCGCAGCGACCTCCCACATGACCGTGGTCGGCTTCCCCACGCCGACGATCACCGGCACGACGTCCTACGGGTCGAGCTACTCCGGTCCCTCCACGTACTCGTACACGGCGCCGGCACCGACGCAGACGATCAGCGTGCCGCCGGGATCGCCGCCGCCCTCGCCGAGCCAGGGCGGGGGCACCTAGCGCCCTGTTTCCGCTCGACCGCATCGACGAGGTGCTCGGCGACGGCATCGAACGCGCTTGGCGCGCGCACCACGCGCGGCGGCTGACGCGGCTGGGCCACGGGCGCGCGCTCGATCCGCCGGCGGGGGGCTGGGCCGACGGCGGCTCGTTCCCGGCGCGCGCGGGCAACGAGGTCGAGCTCCTCGTCGACGGGGCCGAGGCCTTTCCTCGTGTCGCGGCCGACGTCCGGGCGGCGCAATCGCACGTCCACGTCGCCGGTTGGTTCTTCACGCCCGGACTGCTTCTCGGCCCGGACGGCCCGACCGTGGGCGAGCTGCTCGCCGACGCGGCCGAGCGCGTTCCGGTTCGCGTGCTCGCCTGGGCCGGCGCGCCGCTGCCGCTCTTCCATCCCGACCGCGCCGAGGTGCGGGCGATGCGCGACGCGCTCGTGCGCGGGACGCGGATCGAGATGGCGGTCGACCCGAAAGAGCGGCCGATGCACTGCCACCACGAGAAGCTCGTCCTGGTCGACGACCGCGTCGCATACGTGGGCGGCATCGACCTCACCACCTACGCGGGCGACCGGTTCGACGACGGTCGTCACGCGGCGCGAGGCGACATCGGCTGGCATGACGCGGCGATGCGGATCGAGGGCCCCGTCGTCGCGGACGTCGCCGAGCACTTCCGGCTGCGCTGGCGCGCCGTCGCCGGCGACGTCGAACGCCCCGTCGTCTCCGGCGCGGCGGGCGGCCGCACCGTGCAACTCGTGCGCACCGTGCCGGAGCGCGTCTATCCCGCGCTCGAGCGCGGCGAGTTCACGATCCTGGAGAGTTATCTGCGCGCGCTCCGGTCGGCGGAGCGTCTGGTGTACATCGAGAGCCAGTTCCTGTGGTCGAGCGAAGTCGTCGCCGTGCTCGCCGAGAAGCTGCGCAATCCGCCTCGCGACGAGTTCCGCGTCGTCGTCGTCCTCCCATCGAAGCCGAACAACGGCGGCGAGGACACGCGCGGGCAGATCGGGGTCCTCGTCGACGCCGACGTCGAGTGCGGCGACGGCACCTCGCGCTTCCTCGCGTGCACGCTCTACCAACCCGGCCGCGGCGGCGTCAGGGTATACGTCCACGCCAAGATCGCCATCGTCGACGACCACTGGCTGACGATCGGCTCGGCGAACCTGAACGAGCATTCGCTCTTCAACGACACCGAGGTGAACGTCGTGCTCGACGATGCCGAGCTCGCGCGCGCGGCGCGTCTGCGCCTCTGGTCGGAGCATCTCGAGTGCGCCTTCGAGGACGTGGACCGCGATCCGGCGGACGTCGTCGACGAGGTGTGGCGGCCGCGCGCGGAGGAGGAGCACGCCCGTCGACTCCGCGACGGCTACGTCGAGCGCCGCGTCGCGCTCCTGCCGCACATCTCGCGCAGGGCGCAGGCGCTATGGGGGCCGCTCAGCGGCCTGCTCGTCGACGGTTAGATCGCCCAGAGCCCGTCCGCGATGACGGGAAGGCGCTTCCCCTTCGCGGTCACGCCGGTGACCTCGAAGTCGGGGCTTCCGACCATCACGTCCAGATGCACCGGTGACTTGTTCAGCCCTCGCGCGGGCTTCTCGCTGCGCGTGGCGCCGAAGCCGGAGCCGAACGCGATGTGCGCGGCCGCGTTCTCGTCCAGCAGCGTGTCGTAGTAGATGCGGCCGGTCTGGCCGATGCGCGACGTCGCGTCCACGAGGGCGAGCTCACCGAGACGGCGGCCGTTCTTCGGGTCGCTGTCGATGTAGCTCGCGACGAAGTCACGGTCCGATTCGCGCTTCGCGTCGAGGCGGACGAGCCGCCCGTTGCGGAACTCGCCGCGAAGGCCCTCGATGACGCGTCCCTGGAAGGAGAGCGGGAACGTGCACGTGAACGTCCCCTCGGTCCCATTCGCGTCGGGGCTCGTGAACGTCTCCTCGGACGGGATGTTCGTCGCGATCGTGGCTCCGGCTTCCGTCTTCTCCAGCGCGCCGAGCCAGCGTGTGCCGGGGACGAGGCGCGCCTCGAGGTCGGTGCCCGGTCCGCGGAGCCGGACGCGCGCGGGCGCGAGCCGCGTGAGCTTCTGTCCGCGGCGCGCGACGGCGCGGCAATGCCCCATCCACCCGGACGAGCCGGGGCCGTCCTCGTCCGTCAGCCGGCAGAACCACAAGAGGTCCTGCGCGAGCTTCCGCTTGCCCGCGGCCGCGGACAGCTTCGGATAGACCTGCTTCGCCCAGTGGTCGGTGGGCCAGTCGGCGATCGTCCAGCGCACGCGGCCGTCGAGGCTCGCGCGGCGATACGTGCGCGTCTGCGCGGCGACACGTGCGTAGTCGGCGGTGATCCGCTTCTGCGGGATTCCGTCGAGGAAGCCGGGGTCGCTCTCGGCGTGGATGAAGATCTCGGCGGCGTCCGGCTTCATCAGCTCGCGCAGGCGTGTCTTGTGCCACGGCGTCACGGCGCCGACCGCGCCGTCCTCTCCGTGCTCGAGGCGCGCGCGCATCAGCAACGGGTCGAACACGACGATGTCGACGACGTGCGCGCCGCCGCGATACGCGGACGCGGCGCACGCGAGCACGAGCTCGCGCGCCGCGGGCGAGCCGCGGACGACGATCGTGTCGCCTCGCTTCAGCGCGATCGACCTCGTGATCGCGTCGGCGTACCGCTCCAGCTGCGCCGGCTCGAGGATCGACTCGGTCACAGCTCGGCCGCGAACGCGTCGTCGACGGACGGATGGACGCCGAAGTGGCGGTCGAGCCCCGAGAGGGAGAGCGCGCGGCTCGTCTCGGTGCCCGGCGCGGCGAGCAGGAACGCCTGCCGTTCGTTCATCCGGCTGCGCGCCTCGATGAGGACGCCGAGGACGGTGGAGTCGATGAACTCGACGCCGGCGAGGTCGACGACGAGGCGCTCGGGCTGCTCGTCGGTGCACGCGAGCAGCGCCTGGCGGACGTCCTGCGCGTTGTAGAGGTCGAGCTCTCCGGCGAGCCGCACGACGACGCCGCCGTCGCGCCGGTCCACGCCCGCGACGGGGTCGACCCTGCCCCCCGGATTGCCCTCCACGGCAGCGATTCAACCACGAAAGGCGACTCGTATGCTGTTCGCCATGGAGGTGGCCGACGTCGCAGCCCGCGCCGCGGGCGAGAACTTCCCCGTCGGGTCGATCCTGTTCCCGCGCCGCCTGCGTCCGCACGTCCGCGCGCTCTACTGCTACGCCCGTCTCGTCGACGAGCTCGGCGACGCGTACGACGGCGACCGTCTCGCGGCGCTCGACGAGCTGGAGGCTCAGGTTGCGCTCACGTTCGACGGAGAGCCGACGTGGCCGGTGCTGCGCAACGTGCAGCCGACGGTGCGCGAGTTCGACCTGCCGCGCGAGCCGTTCCTGCGGTTGATCGAGGCGAACCGGATGGACCAGCGCGTGGCGGAA
>JAFALP010000328.1 GCA_019234175.1 Actinomycetota bacterium
CGCTCGAAACCCGGCGCGCGACCGACAACGGCATCGTCCACGAGGCCGCCGCGGCGATCCGCGAGCATGGCCTCGGCCTGAAGGCGGCGACGGTCACGCCCGAGACCCGCGGCGACGTCGGCTCCCCGAACCGGATCCTCCGCGAGGAGATCGGCGGCAAGGTGATCGTCCGCACGGGGCGCCGCATCCCGGGCGTCGTGCCGCTCGGGGGCGTCAACCAGCCGATCTCGATCGTGCGGATGGCGGTCGGCGACGCCTACGGCGCGAAGGAGTGGCGCGAGGGCGAAGGAGACGACGAGGTCGCGTTCCGCACCGAGCGCATCGAGCGTCGCATCTGCCGCGCGGTCTCCGAGTTCGCGTTCCGCCAGGCGGAGCGCACGGGCGCGAAGGTCTTCGGCGGCCCGAAGTACACGGTGAGCCCGACGTACGAAGGGATGCTCAAGGAGGAGATGGACGCAGCGGCCGAACGTCATCCCGAGGTGAAGTACGAGCCGCAGTTGATCGACGCGACGTTCGCGCTCCTCCTGTCGACGACGGGAGAGCCGCTCGTCATCCCCGCGCTCAACCGCGACGGCGACATCCTCTCCGACCTCGTCCTGCCGCTCTTCGGGTCGATCGCGGGATCGGAGTCGCTGCTCGTCGCGTTCGAGGACGACTTCGAGCCGGCGGCGATCATGGCGGAGGCCGCACACGGGACCGCGCCGTCGCTCGAGGGCAAGAATGTCGCCAACCCGATGGCGATGATCCTCGCCGGCGCGGCGCTGCTCTCACACGGCGACGAGACGACGCAGCGTGCCGGGCGCGCCGTCCGCGAGGCGTGCCTCGAAGCGGTGGCGGCGGGTTCGCGAACCGCCGATCTCGGCGGCGAGCTCGGCACGAGCGAGTTCACCGACGAGGTGATCGCCCGCGTCCGGCAGAAGCTGGACGTCTGGGCCGCGCTCTAGACCGCGACGGGCAGGGCCTCGCCTTGCCAGACGGCGAGGAACGCCTCGACGATCGCCGGGTCGAACTGCTTGCCGGCCTCGCGGTCGATCTCGCCGAACGCGGCGTCGTGCGTCATCGCGCCGCGATAAGGGCGGCGCGAGGTCATCGCGTCGAACGCATCGGCGACGGCGAGGAGCCGCGCCTCGGTGGGAATCGAAGCGCCGCGCAGGCCGCACGGATAGCCGCCGCCGTTCCACTGCTCGTGGTGCAGCAGGACGTACGGAAGGATGTGCCGCGCGTTCGGCAGCGGCAGGACGATGGACGCGCCTGCGCGCGGATGCGTCCGCATCTCGTCGCGCTCGTCCGGTGACAGCGGCCCCGGCTTCAGGAGCACCTCGGCGCGGACGACGAGCTTGCCGACGTCGTGGATCGGCGCGGCGTGGCGGAGCATGGCGATCCGCTCGGGCGCCCACCCCAGGCGGCGGGCGACCGGCTCGGCGAGCGCCGCGACGCGTGCGCCGTGGCCTTCCGTCCGGTCCCGTTCCTCGAGCCGCTGAACGATCGCGCCGAGCATGCCCGGCGACAATTCAGCGGGCGCCGGTCGATTCCTCTAGAGGCGCCGCTCGAGCCAGCGCCGCCCGTAGTGGTGGGCGACGTACAACCCGACGAGCGCGAGGACGATCACAGCGGCGGCGTAGAGGCCATAGCGCGCGATCGCGTCGGCGGCGCTCTTGCCGCCGTAGTAGGCGACGAGCCCCACGAGCGTTGCCCAGCAGATGCCGCCGAGGGCATTCCAGAACAGGAACTTGCGCCAGTGCATGAGCCCCAGGCCTGCGGCCCAGGCGGCCGTATACCGGAGAACGGTGATGAAGCGCCCGAAGAACACCACCTTGGCGCCGTGTTTGGCGATCAGTTCCTCCGCGCGCGGCAGGACGCGCTCCGAGTACTTCTTCAACCAGCCCCAGCGTTCGAACAGGCGCCTGCCGCCGAGGCGGCCGATGAGGAAGTAGCCGAGGTTGTCCCCGACGATCGCGCCGGCGGCGGCGATCGCGATCACCTCGACGATGTTGTAGTGGCCCTCCGAAGCGAGGACGCCGAAGAGGATGAGGGCGGTCTCACCGGGGAGCGGAATACCGAACGACTCGATCATCACCACCACGAAGAGGAGCGGCAGCCCGTGCTGGGTGATGAAGTGCGTCACCGGATCAGTCTAGAGTTGGCTCGATGCGGGTCGGTGTCGCGCGTGAAACGGCGCTCGGTGAGCGCAGGGTCGCCCTCGTGCCCGAGACGGCGGGCAAGCTCGCGGCCGCGGGGTTCGAGGTCGTGGTCGAGCCCGGCGCGGGCGAGGCGGCATCATTCCCCGACGATGCGTACGCCGAGGCGGGCGCCGCGGTCGCGTCGCCGTGGGAGGCGGACGTCCTTGCGACGGTGCGCCGCCCGGACGCGTCGCGCCTTCGCGACGGGCAGGTGCTGATCGGCTTCCTCGACCCGCTGGGCGATCCAGCCGGCGTCGAGGAGCTGGCGTCGCGGGGCGTCGTCGCCTTCGCGATGGAATCGATTCCGCGGATCACGCGCGCGCAGTCGATGGACGCGCTCTCGTCGCAGGCGACCGTCGCCGGCTACAGGGCCGGGCTCCTCGCGGCCGAGTATCTCCCCCGCTTCTTCCCGATGCTGATGACCGCCGCGGGAACGGTGCCGCCCGCGAAGGTGCTCGTCATCGGCGCGGGCGTCGCCGGCCTGCAGGCGATCGCGACCGCGAGGCGCCTCGGCGCCGTCGTCACCGGCTTCGACGTGCGTCCCGTCGTGCGCGAGCAGATCGAGAGCCTGGGCGCGAACTGGCTCGACCTCGGCGTCCGCGGCGCCGAGGCGGAGGGCGGCTACGCGCGCGAGCTGACGCCGGAGGAGATGCAGGCACAGCAGGCGGCGCTCGAGGCGCGCATCAGCGAGTTCGACGCCGTGATCACGACCGCCGCCGTCCCCGGACGCGCGGCCCCGAAGATCATCCCGGCGTCCGCGGTCGCGACCATGCGGCCGGGCTCGGTCATCGTCGACCTCGCCGCCGAGACGGGCGGGAACTGCGCGTTGACGGAGCCGGGCGAGGTCGTCGTCCGGGAAGGCGTGACGCTCGTCGGCCTCACGAATCTCCCATCGGCGATGCCGTACCACGCCTCGACGTTGTACTCGCGCAACGTCCAGGCGCTCCTGC
>JAFALP010000223.1 GCA_019234175.1 Actinomycetota bacterium
CGCGCACTTCAGCGCCGATATACGAGCTCAGCCGTTCGACGTCCATCGATGTTCCTCAGATCACGAAGATCGACGATCCGGTGGTTTTGCGCGATTCCAGGTCGCGATGCGCTTGTACGGCATCTTCGAGCGCGTACTGCTGGTTGATCTCGATGCGAATGCGGCCGTTGCCGACGAGGTCGAAGAGCTCGCCGGCCAAAGCGGTCCGTTCCATCGGGTCCGCGATGTAGTCGGCCAGCGCGGGTCGCGTCACGTAGAGCGACCCCTTCATCGCGAGCTCCAGGGCGTCGATCGGAGGAATCGGCCCGGATGCGGTTCCGACGCACACGAGCAGTCCGCGGCGGGCGAGCGAGCTCAACGAGCCGGCGTATGTTTCTTTGCCGACGCTGTCGAACGCGAGTGGGACGCCGGCGCCGCCGGTGAGCTCGCGGACCCGGCGTGCGACGTCTTCGTGACGATAATAGATGATTTCGTCACAGCCATGGTCGCGCGCGATTGCGCCTTTGTCTTCATTTGAAACCGTCCCGATCACGCGCAGCCCGAGGAGTTTCGCCCACTGGCTGACGATCAATCCGAGCCCGCCGGCGGCGGCGTGCAAAAGGATCGTGTCGCCGCGTTTCAGCCACGGACAGATGCGGCGCAGCAAATACGCGGCGGTGAGACCGCGCATCGTCATCGCCGCCGCTGTTTCGAAGCCGATCGTTTCCGGCAGGCGGATCAGCGACGATGCCGGCATGTTCCGCTCGGTCGCGTACGCGCCCAGCGGGCCGCCGGTGTACGTGACCCGGTCGCCCGGGACGAAGCCGGTCACGTCGCGGCCGGCCGCGACGACCACGCCGGCCGCCTCGACGCCCAGTCCGCACGGCGGCTGCATCGGATAGTAGCCGCTGCGGAAGTACACGTCGGCGAAGTTCAGCCCCACCGCCACGTGACGAACGCGGACGTGGCCGGGTCCCGGATCTGCGAGCTCGACGGGCTCGACCCGCAGGACGTCCGGGCCGCCGGTCTCGTAGAGCCGGATGGTCGTTGCCGTCATTTTCGAGAGGATACCGGCGAGCCGAGCCCGCACGCTTCGCATTTGACGACAATGACTTGTCATTTGCTGCCATGACGGAACGGGCGTACGTTCGCGCGGCGGCGCTGATGAATTTCGGCGAGGTCTGCCGCCAGTTCGGCCTGGACCCGTTGCGGCTCGTGCGGCAGGCCGGCCTCGATGCCGGCGTGCTGTCCGATCCCGATTTACGGATCCCCGCTTCGCGCGTGGCCGCCGCGCTCGAAGGTGCCGCCGCGGGTTCGGGTTGCCTCACGATCGGACTGCGGATGGCGGAGAGCCGGCGGCTCTCGGACTTCGGTGCCGTCAGCCTTCTGATGCGGCATCAGCCGACCTTGCGCGCGCTGTTGGAGACGACCGTACAGTACCGGCGGCTGCTCAACGAAGCACTGGTACTGCATATCGAAGACGACGATCAGCTGGTCATCCTGCGCGAAGAGCTGGCGATCGACGGCGGCGGGTTGTTGCGTCAAGCGCACGAGCTCGCCATCGGAACGCTCTTCCGCATGTTCCGGATGATCCTGGGCGGCGCGTGGTCGCCGATCGGCGTGCACTTCACGCATGCTGCCCCGCCGGATCTCACCGTGCATCGCCGCCTGTTCGGGCGCGAGGTGATCTTCGCGGGCGATTTCAACGGAATCGTCTCGGCGGCGGCCGATATGGATCGGCCCAATCCGGCGGCCGATCCGGAACTCGCGCGCTACGCCCGTCAGTTTGTCGAGATCTTACCCAAAGCCGCGCACCGGTCGACGGCGCAAGACGTCCGCAGCGCGCTCTATCTCTTGCTTCCGAACGGAAAGGCGTCGATCGTTGAAGTGGCGGCCGTTCTGGGATTGGGTCCACGGAAGCTGCAACGGCGGCTCGATGCCGAAGGCATCGTCTACTCGATATTGTTGGCTGAGGTACGCCGCGAACTCGCCGAACGCTATCTCGGGAATACCGGCTACTCGCTCGCCCGAATCGGTGAGATGCTCGGGTACGGTCAGCCCAGCTCGTTCACGCGCTGGTTTGCTGGCGAGTTCGGAATGACGCCGAGCCGCCGGCGCGCGCAGATCGAGGCTCTCACAAAGCTGACGAGGTAAGTGACGCCCAGCCGCCCGCGAACACGGTCTCGCGCAACTCGGCGGCCGCGGGCGAGAGCGTCACCGCGCGATGCGCGAGGGTAAACGAGCGCCGGACCGGACCGTCGCGCAGCGGAACGTGCACGACCGTGCCGGCCG
>JAFALP010000036.1 GCA_019234175.1 Actinomycetota bacterium
ATCTCACCTACAAGTCTTCCCGCGCCAGAACGCTGATCCAGGGGCGCCCCCTGATCGTCATCCAAGATGGCAAGCCGATCGAAGCCAACCTTCGGAGCGAACGACTCACGCTCGACGACTTGATGGAAGAGGCCCGGATCAACGAGATCGAGCGGCTCGACGAAGTCAAATGGGCCATGCTTGAACCCGGCGGCAGGATGACGTTCATCAAGAAGTAGGGGGGGCCCGTAAAGGGCCTCATCCGTCTACCTCTGGCGAACGCGGCTTCGATCCCGGCACGCTCCACGCTCTTCATTCCGCCTCGCCCAGCTCCTCGCACTCGAGGCAGACCCAGTCGCCCTCGTGCTCATCGTCGGCGCTGAGCTCCGCGGGAACCATCGTGACCCCGCAGCGCGGGCAGATCGGCGGCCGGTCGGCGTCGTGGAGAGGCTTCATCGGACGGCGAGCGCCGACGACATCGCCCGATGCTGCGTGCCTTCGATCGTCGCCGCGGAAACGACGCGGATCCTGTGGCCGACATCGCGCTTCGTCAGGACGAGCGTCAGGCCGCTTGCTCCGTCAATCGTCGCACACGAAGATCCGGCGCACCGCTGCCACACGTACGCGACGTGCGTCGGCGTGACGCTCCAGATCGGCGGGCTCGCCCTGATCGTCCTTCCGACAATCGGCGTCCCGTGAAGCAACGGCGGCGCGATGAGGGTCACGGCTTCAACGCCGCAACCTGCGGCTGCGCCGAGGTCGGCCGCATGCGAGTACGCGACACCGTCGAAGCTGACGAACAACTGGAACGTCGTGCCGCACAGGGCCTTCGCGCTCGTCGTCGCCACGAACGCGACGCTCCCCGTCGGCGGCAGGATGTTGAGCGCGAGCGGCGCGCACTCGATCTCGTTCGGAACCCCGTCCGGCTGCCCGACCGTGCACGTCGCGGAGCCCTCGTTCCCCGTCGTTCCACCGACGAAGGTCACGCCCGACGGCGCGACGAGATAGAAGCCGCGCCACGCCGTCGCCCCGGTGTTGGAAAGCGTGAAGTCGTAGTCGTTCCCGACGGCGAGGTACGACCCTCCCCCGCCGCCGTCGGCAACCGCCGCCGGCGCGAGCACCAGCGCGAGGCCGGCCAGCACCGCCGCGACCCTCAAGACTCCTCGCGCGCCCAGAACGGCCGCCCGATCCGCGTCTCGAACCGCACCCACCGGTCGAGCCGCACGCCGTCGACCTCCTCCCGCACGCGGTTCATCATCGCGGCCACCACGTCCAGGTCGTCCACCTCGAAGATCAGGTACCAGGCCCACTGACCGGCCCCCGACGGGCCCACCTGTAGCAGGTCGTCGCAGAACGACGCCACCACCCGCGCGCCGGCCGCCTCCCAGTCCGCGAGCAGCGCCTTGAACGCCGGACGGAACAGCCGCTCCTTCTCCTCCTCGGACGAGTCGAAGTACGACGGAGAACCGCCGCCCAAAACGAGGATCCTCGGCATCCGGGGAGCGTATGCTTTCCGTTGCTCTGGAGCCGATGGGGGACAAGGACGCTCTGACGAAGCGGCAGTTGCTGGCGCAGGTCAACGCCAGCATCCGCGAGCTTGCCGACGCGTCCGAAACGGGACCCGTCGACTCGGAGTTCATCTGCGAGTGCGGCGCAGACGGCTGCCGCGAGCACGTGCACCTCTCGCTCGACGCGTACGCGGCGCTCCACGACAACGGCTTTCCCGTACTCGCGCCCGGGCACACGGTGAGCGAGAGAGCGCGGTCGGAACGCCTTCGCAAAGACGCGGAGGCGCTCCGCGCGCAAGCCGAGCAGCAGCTGAAGCGCGCGCGCCGCATCCTCGGCAAGGACTAGCCGCCGGCCGCCGGCTTTGACACGCCGCGGCCAACCTGAGATACATCGCCGCATGCCCCGCCGGGCACTCGTCACCGCCGCCGTCGCTGCCGCCGTCACGCTTCTTCTCGCCGCGCCGAGCTCCGGCGGCCGCGCGAAGTATCCGCCCGACGAGCTCGACATCTCCAACATGTCGGCGATCTTCAGCGGCTGCCCCGTGACCGGCGCGCCGTTCCCGCCGAACCCGCCCGAGTGCGCGACGCACTACAGCGTCCGCATCCTCCACGCCCCCGAAGGGGCGACGCTGCACTACGAGTGGTTCATCCAGCTGAAGCTCATCGACAACGAGGGCGCCCCCGAGCCCGGAACGCCCGGCTCGGGTGCCGACTTCGACCCGACATGCGACAACGCCGAGCTCCCGGGCAGCAAGGTCGTCGAGGGCGCCGCCGGCGCGTCCGGCGTCGTCTATAGCTGGGAGAACCAGAAGAACACCTTCGTCTGGTACCACGGCGACAAGGGCGTCTACAGCGACAACCCGTCATATGGCTGCGACCACACGAAGATGGGGCCCGACGGACACCAGGGCATCGTCGAGGTGATCGTCGACGACTCCGGCGAGAACGTCAACTACACGCCCTGGATCTGCCAGGCGAACTACTACGGGACGAACACCGGGTTCGCCGAGGAAGAGGACACCGATTGCCACCCGGAGGCGTCCACGCCCACGCAGTACTTCCTCGTCGCCACCGCGTACAACGACGAGGTCATCGCCGGCCGCATGCTGAAGTCCACGAAGAACAAAGGCGGCGCGAAGGCGGAGCTCGAGCACGCGCTCGCCGACCTGAAGGTCGCGGCCGCGAAAAGCGGAGTCTTCGAGTTCAAGGACCCGTACTGGACGAACAACCTCAATCAGGCGATCGCGGACGACGAAGCGGCGTTGAAGGAGGTCCCCAACGGAGACTACGCCGAGGCTCTGTTGAAGGCGCGCGCGGCGAAGGCGCGACTGCTCGACTACTCCGAGGCCTGGGACGACTGGATGCCGTGGTTCGCGCCGCTGCCGAATCCGCACTGAGCAGTCGCCGCAGCATGGTCGACGATGATCGCCATCGCCGGCTCGGCGCGGCGGATCTCGTCGTACTCGTCCACTGACAGGCGCACGAGCCGGCGGCACGTCGCGTCGGCGCATTCGCAGAAGAAGTCCCACTGCTCGAGCGCCCACGGCGCCACGGCGCGCCGGATCGCGTCGTTCACGTGACGCATGGCCGCGGGCCGCCCCCCATTGCCGCTAGACTCCAGGCCGTAATACACGTCCATTGAACCACGATAAGTGATACACGACTTTCTTAGCGCATGTCAAGTCCTGATCGCCGCACCTCCTGGACCTTCCTGACGAACCACACGCAGGTGCTCCTGTGCCTGGCCCGGGACCCTGATGTGCGCCTGCGGGAGGTCGCCCAGTCGGTCGGGATCACGGAGCGCGCGGCGCAGCGGATCCTCGCCGACCTGGTCAAGACCGGATACGTGCACACAGAGCGGGTCGGGCGGCGGAACCGCTACACGATCGACAAGGAGCACGCCATGCGTCACGTCGGCCAGGTGGGCTACCAGATCGGCAGCCTGCTCGACTCGCTGAAGCTGAACTAGAGGCCTGAT
>JAFALP010000150.1 GCA_019234175.1 Actinomycetota bacterium
CAGGCTTTGTGCGGTTCCGGACGACGAACGCGGCCCGGACGCAGAAACGCCGAAGCCCGCAAACCGCTTGCGCAGTCCACGGGCTTCGACCCGGCGACTCTTTCATACTGCGAGCAAGCGTGTCAAGCAGAGGAGGCGATCGATGAGCGAGAAGTTCTCGGCCGAGGAGAAGGCCGCGATGCGCGCCCGCGCGAAAGAGCTGAAGGAGACGCAGGACGGCGAGAAGGCCATCCAGGAGGCGTTCAAGGCGATGACGCCCAAGGACCGGACGCTCGCGAAGAAGATCGACGGCCTCGTCCGCAAGGCCGCCCCGTTGCTGACGCCGAAGACGTGGTACGGGATGCCCGCGTACGCGAACAAGGACGGCAAGGTCGTCGTGTTCTTCCGCAACGCCGGCAAGTTCAAGGAGCGGTACTCGATGCTCGGCTTCAACGACAGCGCGCGCATCGACGACGGCACGATGTGGCCGATCGCCTACGCGCTCACGAAGCTGACGGCCGCCGACGAGAAGAAGATCACGGCGCTCGTCAAGAAGGCGGTGAGCTGACGTGAACGAGACCACCGTCACGACGCCGTCCGAGCTCGAGATCCGCGTCGAACGCGTCTTCGACGCGCCGCGCGCGCACGTCTACTCCATCTGGACCGACCCCGAGCTCATCCCGGAGTGGTGGGGCGACGGCACCGTGGTCGAGGAGATGGACGTCACACCCGGCGGTGCCTGGCGCTTCCGCACGCCGCACGGCGTGCTCGAGGGGCAGTTCCGCGAGGTCGACCCGCCCGAGCGCCTCGTGCAGACGTTCCAGAACCATCTGCAGACGCTGGAGTTCGAGGACCTCGGCGAGGACCGGACGAAGTTGACGCAGACCATGAGCTTCGCCACGACGGAAGAGCGCGACACGACGATGCAGTACGGCGTCGAGGAGGGGGCGAGGGGCGGCTTCGCGCGCGTCGACGCGGCGTTGCAGAAGCTCGCCGCCCTCAGGCAGTTCTAGGCTTCGCCATGTGAGCGAACTCGTCGTCGAGCGGGAGCATCGCGTCTCGCCGATCGAGCTGTTCTTCGATCTCGTCTTCGTGTTCGGGCTTACGCAGGTGACGACGCTGCTGCTCGACGAGCGGACGTGGGGCGGGCTCGGCCGCGGGTTGCTCGTGCTCGCCGTCCTGTGGTGGGTGTGGGCGAGCTACGCCTGGCTGACGAACGCCGCGAACGTGGAGGCGGGAATCGTCACGGCGACCATCCTGTTCGCGACCGGGGCGTCGTTCATCGCCGCCCTCGCCGTTCCCGAGGCCTACGGCGCGCACCGGCTGCTGTTCGGCATCGCGCTGTTCGCCGTCCTGCTCGCGTTCGTCGCGCTCTTCGCGCTCGTGAGCAAACGCACGCCCGACCTCCTCGCCGCCGTGCTTCGCATCGGGTGGGTGGTCCTCCTCGGCGCGGTGCTCATCCTCGTGGCGGCATTCGTGCCGTCCGGCGTTCGGCCGGCCGTCTGGGCCGTCGCCCTCTTCGTCGGGTTCTTCGGCGCGGGGGCGACCGGGACGGGAGGGTTCCGCGTCGAGCCGGCGCACTTCGCCGAGCGGCACGGCCTGATCGTCATCATCGCCATCGGCGAGTCGCTCGGCGCGATCGGCTTCGGCGCCCGCGACACGCATCTCGGTGGCGGTGTCATCGCCGCGGTCGCACTCGCGCTCGTCGTGGCCGCGTCCTTCTGGCTCGCGTACTTCGACTTCGCGTCGGGCGGGATCCAGCGGCTGCTCACCGAGAAGATCGGCGAGGAGCGCGTCAGGCTGGCGCGCGACGTCTATACGTACGCGCATTTCGGGATGGTCGCCGGCATCGTCCTGTTCGCGTTCGCGATGCGGGCGGCGCTCACCCACGTGCACGCGGACCTGAAGGTCGTTCCCGCCGTCGCCCTGTGCTGCGGCTCGGCCTTGTACCTCGCGTCGTTCGTGGCCGTGCGCTGGCGGGCGTCACGCACGATCGGCCGCGGGCGTCCGCTGGCCGCGGTCGCATGCGCCGCGCTCATCCCGGCAGCCGTGGTCGTACCCGCGCTCGCCGCCGTCGGGCTCGTCGCAGCCGTCTGGGTGGCGCTGCACGCCTACGAGCTGATCGGCTTCCGCGAGGCGCGCGCGGAGCGGCGCGCGGTCGCGAGCGCCTGAGACGACTACACGCGCGCCGAGATCACCGGCGCCGTCGTCGGCGCGGTGGCACCGCCCGCGTGCTCGACGGTGACGGCGACGACCGCCTTCGACGGCACGGCCCCGAGCCGGATGCGCGCGGCGCCCGAGGTGAAGAGGCCCGCCGGGCGTGCGCGGCCGCCGGACGGGATCACCCACGCCTCGTACGTCTTTCCGTGCGGCGCCGCTCCCAGGCCGGAGATCTGCAGCGTCGCCGTGCCGTTTGCGCCGAGCACGACGACGGCGCTCGCAAGGCGTCTGGGGCCGGAGTGCGTCGACGCGACGACGACACCGACGACGACGCACGCGGCGGCGGCCGCGGCGAGGACGGCGGTGCGCGTCACCCAGCGCCGCCGCACGAGCGGGACGACGTTCGTCCGCTCGGCGTGCGCCGTGTCGAGAATCGCGGCACGCAGTCGCGTGGGCGGCGCAGGCGCGGGCGCGGCGAATGCCAGCGCGGCCGCCGTCTCCGTGAGCTCGGCGAGCTGCGCGCGGCAGTCCTCGCACCGGCCCAGATGCTGCTCGTACGCCTCCGACTCGTCGGCGTCGAGCGCGTCGAGCGCGTATGCCGCAGTCAGGTCGTGGAGGTCCATGACATCTCCGCCCCCGGATCTCCGAGCAGCTCGCGCATCCGCGAGAGCCCCGTGAACATCCTGCTCTTGATCGTACCGAGCGGCTGTCCAAGCCGCTCCGCCAGCTCCGACTGGCTGAGCCCGCCGTAGTACGCGAGCTCGAGCGCCTCGCGCTGCGCGTCGGGCAGCCGGCGCAGCGCCGCCTGCACGCGCTCGCGCTGCAGCCGCAGCCACGCGTCCTCGTCCGCGGCCCCGCCGCCGGGCTCAGGCCCGCGCTCGATCGACTCCGTGCGCTGCCGCTGTTCCCGCCGCACGGTGTCGACTGCGCGCCGGTGCACGAGCGTGAGGATCCACGTGCTCGCCTTTCCACGTTCGGGCATGAAGCGAGCGGCCGTGCGCCATACGGCGAGGAAGCCCTCTTGCACTGCATCTTCGGCG
>JAFALP010000316.1 GCA_019234175.1 Actinomycetota bacterium
CATGGCCGTACGCGATGCCGAGACTGTCGAACGCCGCGGGCGATACGACGTCTACGTCGACTCCCCGTGCTCGCACCGCCTCGACGGAATCTGCGACGAACCGGCCGGCAGCGTCGCCGGGTCCGCGGGGATACGACGTGGTGAGCACCATCACCCTCATGCGGCCGCAGCATCGCAGCTGAATCGACTTTGCGGACGCCGCTCCCAGTGACATGATTTCCCCGTGCCAGCGTGGCGCCCGTCGACCCTCAGCGCAGGCGGCGGTGCGCTTCTGCTCGCGGCAGCCGCACTCATGCTCGTCATCCGCGTCCCGAGCGCGTTCGACTCGTTCGGCGCGGCCCGGCACGCGGCCGCCGGGCGGAACCAGCTCGGCGGCGCCCTCGCGACTGCCGACGAGGTCGGCCTGGACGACTCCTTCGTCAGCGCCGCGATCGGCGACATCCCGAAGAGCGGCCGCTTCGTCGTCGAGGTCCCGGCCGATGAGCCCGCCGTCGAGGAGAAGGACAACGTGTCCCCGACGACGTTCAGCGCGGCCGTGCCGTTCTTCGAGGATTACCTCCTGCCCCGCCGCGTCTCGTTCACGGCGGCGCGCGGCGACTACATCGTCTGCCTCTACTGCAGCGCCGCCTGGAACGCGCGCACGCACTGGTTCCCAGGCACGTATTCCGGCGGCCGGATCGGCCTGATCGAGCGATGAACCTCCTCGGCATCCTCGTCCTCAACCTGCTGTTCCTCCTCGCCGGCAGCGGCATCCTCTGGGGCATCCGCGGCTGGCGCACCTGGAACGAGTACTGGGCGCTCGGCGGCGTCGCGTACGTGATCGGCCTCTGCTCCGTCGGCGCGCTCGCGACGTTCGTCCCGATCTGGGGCGGCCGTCTCTCGGGCGGCGCCATCGTCGGCATCTGCGCCGCGGTCGGCATCCCCGGATTGATCGTCGGCTGGCGCAAGCACCGGCCGCGCCCGGTCGCGTCCGAGCCCTGGCGGCCGACGCGGGCGACCCTCACGCCGCTCACGCTCGCCGGCCTGTGCGTCGCGCTCTTCGCCGAGTTCTTCCGCGTCGCCCGCATCCAGCCCATGACGGCATGGGACGCCTGGGGCTTCTGGATGACGAAGGCGAAGGCGATCTACTACTTCGGCGGGCTCGCCCCGACGTACTTCGAGCACCTGTGGGGGCCGAGCTATCCGCTCTTCGTCCCCGTCCTCGCCGCGATGGACTTCCGCTTCATGGGCTCCGCCGACACGACGACGCTCGGCGTGCAGTGGTGGCTCCTCGCGGTCGCATTCGTGTGGGCCGGCGCCGCCCTGCTGCGGCGCATCGCGCCGGCGACCTCCGTGTGGATCTTCCTCGCGCTCTTCGTCGTCCTGCCGGAGCTGGACCGCCGGCTTCTCGAGCGCAAGGCGGACTGGCCGCTCGACATCTTCTTCGCGCTCTCGGCATGCGCACTGCTGTCGTGGATCGTCACGCGTGAGAACTGGCTCCTCGCCGTGTACGGCGTGACGCTGTGCGCGACGCTCCTCGCGAAGCGGGACGGCCAGCTCCTCGCCATCTGCCTCGTCGTCGCCGGCCTCGTCACAGCCGGCGTGCGCAGCCGGCGGTCATGGCTCGCGGTCCCGGGGATCGCCGTGCTCGCCTACCTCCCGGACATCCCCTGGCGCATCTGGTGGACGTCACGGCACCTGCAATCGGACAGCCCACAGGGTGGCCTGCTGCACGCGACCTTCCACAACATCGGGCAGGCGCCGGCGGCGTTCCACCTCGTCTTCCGGCTGCTCTTCGAGTACCACCTCTGGCTCGCGCCCGCGCCGATGGCGCTCGTCGCTGCGGCGCTGTGCCTCACGCAGGGCGACCGCCGCGTCGCCACCTTCTTCCTCGTCGCGTTCGGGCTCGGCTTCGTCGGCTGGGCCTGGGAGAACTGGGCCTACGTCTCCCCCAGCCTCCCCATCTCGACGAACCCGGCCGTCAACCCGACGAACCGCACGGTCGCGTCGCTCGTCCTGCTCTCCATCGTCGCGGCGCCCGTCATGATCGGGAGCCTGCTCACGCGTTCGCGCGAGGCCGCTCAAGACCTCGTCTTGGCGAACACCACGGGCAGCGCGAGCGCCAGCGCGATCAACCCGTAGAAGTAATAGAACTGCATCGTCAGGTAGAAGAAGTTCGCCGCCATCGTCCCGGCCAGCGCGGCGGTGAAGCCCCACGCGAGCGGCAGCACGCGGCGATCGGCCCGGATCCGTCCCAGGATGCGCCCCGCGTGGAGCCGTAGGAACACGTAGCGCAGGAAGAGGATGAAGAGCAGCGCGCCGACGAGCCCCGTCTCGACGATGAGCGCGACCCAGTACGAATGCGGCCCCCAGTTCGTCTTGCCGGTGACGAACTCGTAGTACACGGAGAACGTGTTCAGCCCGAGCCCGAGCAACGGGTTCGAGTTCAGCACGTGCGGGATGAAGTCGTAGACGGCGAAGTGCGCGTTCGTCGAGCTGCCACCGACGTGCACACGCGACGAGAGAACCACCGAGAAGAAGTGCTTGCGCGAGTGGATGACGTACGCGAGGACGAGGGCGACGAGCCCGACCGGAATGAGCAGCGCCCGCGACCACAGGAACCGCCGGTACGGGATGGCGAGGACGAGCACGCCGACGATCAGCCCGAGGGCGCCGCTGCGCGACAGCGTCGCGAACAGGACGAGCAGCATGAACCCGAGCGCGACCCCGAGCTTCCACTTCAGCGGGTTCCCTCGTTCCATGCGCAGGTACACAGGCGTCAGGGCGAGCAGCGGGACGTCGAGCATGATCCCGAGGTGGTTCGGGTCACCGGTGAGCGCATTCGGCCGGTACACCGACGCGCCGTTCACGATCCCGTAGAT
>JAFALP010000335.1 GCA_019234175.1 Actinomycetota bacterium
GATCCGGAGGTGCCGCCGCTGCCGCCGCACATCACGCGCGAGCAGGCGCAGAAGATGACGAAGGCGATGCTCAGCGGCGACCCGGAGTTCACGGGCGTCATGGAGAAGTCGCTGCGCGGCAAGCTCACGGAGTTCCTCACGCGCTAGTGCGGCTCGGCGTCGACGCATACACGATCCCGACCGACCAGCCGGAGTCGGACGGGACGCTCGCCTGGGACTCGACCACGATCGTCGTCGTCCACGTGGACGAGGGGATCGGCTACACGTACTGCCACGCCGCCGCCGCCGAGGTGATCCGGACGACGCTCGCCGACTGCATCCGGGACGACGTGCGCGCCTCGTGGCAGTCCATGAACGAGGCCGTGCGCAACATGGGGCGGCCGGGGATCGCGTCGTGCGCGATCTCGGCGGTCGACCAGGCGCTGTGGGACCGGGAGGCGCGCCGGCACGACATGTCGCTCGTCGAGCTGCTCGGCGCCGCGCACGAGGCCGTGCCGATCTACGGCAGCGGCGGCTTCTGCTCGTACGGCAACGACCGGCTGCAGGAGCAGCTCGGCGACTGGGTCGGCGCGGGGATCCCGCGCGTGAAGATGAAGGTCGGGCGCGAGCCGGAAAAGGATCCCGGACGGATGGACGCGGCCCGCGAGGCGATCGGCGACGACGCGGAGCTCTTCGTGGACGCGAACGGCGCCTACGGCCGGAACGACGCGCTCGCCTGGGCCACTCGCTATTCCGAGAGGTGGGGCGTCACGTGGTTCGAGGAGCCGGTCTCGTCCGGCGACATCGAGGGCATGCGCCTCGTGCGCGACCGCGCGCCCCTCGAGGTGGCGGCGGGCGAGTACGCCTACACGCCCGAGGACGTGCGCAACATCGTCCGCTCCGTCGACGTGCTCCAGCTCGACGTCACCCGCTGCCTCGGCATCACCGGGATGCTCGGCGTCGCGAACGCCGTCCCGGTCGACGTGAGCGCGCACGGCGCTCCCGCCATCTCCGCGCAGGCGTTCTCCGCCGTCGTGCATCTGCGCCATCTCGAGTACTTCCACGACCACGTGCGGGTCGAGGGAATGCTCTTCGACGGCGTTCCCGAGCCGGAAGGCGGCGTTCTCAAGCCGGACCGGTCGCGGGCGGGGAACGGCCTCGAGCTGAAGCGGAAGGAGGCGATGCAGTGGGCATCGTGACGGTCCGCGCGCCGCGGCAGCTCCACGCCGACGAGGTCGACCGCCGCGCGCTCGCGGCAGCCCTTCGCGCCGAGGTCGAGGGCGAGGTCCGCTTCGACACCGCGGCCCGCGCGCTCTACGCCACCGACGCGTCCAACTACCGGCAGGTCCCGATCGGGGTCGTCGTCCCGCGCACGATCGACGACGTGGTCGCGGTCCACCGGCTCGCGCGGGAGCACGGGGCGCCCATCGTCAACCGCGGCGGCGGCACTGCGCTCGCCGGGCAGGGCTGCAACGTCGCCGTGCTCGTCGACTTCTCCAAGTACCTGAACGGGATCCTCGACGTCGACCCGGTGCAGCGGCTCGCGCGTATCCAGCCCGGCCTCGTGCTCGACCACCTGCGCGGCTTCGCCGAGAAGAACCACCAGCTGACGTTCGGCCCGGATCCGTCCACGCACGCGTACTGCACGCTCGGCGGCATGCTCGGCAACAACTCGTGCGGCCGCCATTCCGTCATGTCCGAGTTCCGCGGCCCCGGCTCGCGCGTCGCCGACCACGTCGTCGAGCTCGAGGTGCTGACCTACCGCGGCGACCGGCTCCGCATCGGCCGCGGCGGCAGCGGCGTGCCGGCGGACGTCGGTGACGAGCTCCGCGCGCTCGTCGACCGGCTCGCGCCGCAGATCCGGAAGCGCTACCCGCAGATTCCGCGCCGTGTCTCCGGCTACAACCTCGACGAGCTCCTGCCGGAAGGCGGCTTCGAGGTCGCGCGCTCGCTCGTCGGGACGGAGTCCACGTGCGTGACCATCCTCGAGGCGACGCTCGAGCTCATTCCGGCCCCGAAGGAGCGCTCGCTCCTCGTGATCGCGTACCCGAGCAAGTACGAGGCCGCGGACCACGTGCCGACCGCGCGCGAGCACGAGCCGGACGCCATCGAGGGCGTGGACGACACGCTCATCACCGACATGACGGCGATCGGGCTGCACAAGCACGAGCTCTCGCTCCTGCCGGAGGGGCACGGCTGGCTCCTCGTCGAGTTCGGCGGCGACACGAAGGACGAGTCGGACGACCGGGCGCGCGCGCTGATGGCCGACCTCGAGAAGCAGGGGCATCCGGGCTCGGCGATGAAGCTCTACGACGACCCGGACGGCGAGCAGCACATCTGGGACGTGCGCGAGGCCGGACTGGGCGCGACCGCGTTCATCCCCGGCAAGCCGGACACGCACGAAGGCTGGGAGGACTCGGCCGTGCCCCCCGAGCGCCTCGGGGAGTACCTGCGGAGACTCGACGAGCTCGCGCGCAAGTACGAGTACGAGAGCGCGCTGTACGGGCACTACGGCCAGGGCTGCGTGCACGCGCGCTGGAACTTCGACCTCCTGACGCGGGAGGGCGTGAACACCTTCCGGCACTGGCTCGACGACGCGGCCGACCTCGTGCTCGAGCTGGGCGGGTCGCTCTCGGGCGAGCACGGCGACGGCCAGTCGCGCGCGGCGCTCCTTCCGAAGATGTTCGGGGACGACATCGTCGACGGCTTCCGCGAGTTCAAGCGCATCTGGGACCCGGACGGGAAGATGAATCCCGGCAAGGTCGTGGACGCGTACGGGCCGGACGAGAACCTCCGGCTCGGGCCCGACTACCGGCCGTGGCGGCCGAAGCCGAAGTTCGCCTACCCGAAGGACCACGGCGACTTCGCGCATGCGACGCAACGCTGCGTCGGCATCGGCAAGTGCCGGACGCCCGAGGGCGTCGACGTGATGTGCCCGTCCTTCATGGCCACCCGCGAGGAGATGCATTCGACGCGCGGCCGCACCCGTCTGCTCTTCGAGATGCTGCGCGGCGAGGTCATCGAGGACGGCTGGCAGTCGGACGAGGTGATGGAGGCGCTCGACCTCTGCCTCTCCTGCAAGGGCTGCACGAAAGACTGCCCCGTCGGGGTCGACATGCCGACGATGAAGTCGGAGTTCCTCCACCATCGCTGGCAACGTCAGGCGCGGCCGCGGCACGCATACGCGTTCGGGCTCATCGACCGCGTCGCCGTCCTCGGCTCGCGTATGCCGGAGATCGCGAACGCGCTCGGGCGCCTTCGTCTCGTGAAGCTCGCCGCCGGGATGGCCCCCGAGCGCGAGACGCCCACGTTCGCGCCGCTCACGCTCCAGGAGTGGTTCGCGCGGCGGGGGACGAAGAACCCGGGCGGCCGCAAGGTCGTCCTCTTCCCGGACACGTTCAACAACCGCTTCCACACCGAGGTCGGGGTCGCCGCCGTCGAGGCGATCGAGGCGGCGGGCTGGCAGGTGGTGATGCCGCAGGGCCACATCTGCTGCGGACGCCCGCTGTACGACTACGGGTTCCTCGATCTCGCTGAGCGCTACCTCCGGCACAACCTCGACCGGCTGCGCGAGTGGTATCGCGAGGGCATCCCGATCGTCGGCATGGAGCCGAGCTGCACGGCCGTGTTCAAGGACGAGCTCGGCAAGCTCATCCCCAACGACGAGGACGCGACCCGGTTGTGCACGAGCACGTACCACTTCGCCGAGTTCTTCCGTGCGTTCGACATCGAGCCGCCGCTGCTCGAGCGCAAGGCATTCGTCTGGGGCCACTGCCATCAGAAGGCATCCGGTGGGATGGACGACGACATGGAGCTGCTGCAGGCGATGGGCGTCGACGCCGAGACGCTCACCTCCGGGTGCTGCGGCCTCGCCGGCTCGTGGGGATTCGAGGACGGTCACTACGACCTCTCGCAGCAGATCGGCGAGATCGGCCTCCTCCCGAAGGTGCGCTCGTTGCCCGACGACACGCTCGTCGTCGCGAACGGCTTCTCGTGCAAGACGCAGATCGAGCAGGGGAGGACTGGGCGCCGGCCCTTGCACGTCGCGCAGCTGCTCGCGCTCGCGCGCGAGGGCCGCTACCCGGGCAAGCCGGCGCCGTCGCGGGCGCGCCGCGCGCTTCGGGTCGGGCTCCCCGTCGCGGCCGCGACTGCCCTCGCGATCGCCGGCTCGATCGGGCTGCGCCGGTAGCCGAGCTCGCGCTCGGCCTTCCCGGAGCTGAAGAACATCGGCAGCCGCGCGAGCGCGACCTCGTTCGCGTTCACGAGCCGGAGCGCCGCGGCGGCGCGGGCGGCGGCGTAGGGCACGCGGAGACGGGGCGGCCGCCGCCCGGCCGCCCGGGCGACGAGCGCGAAGAAGTCGCCGAGCCCCATGTCGACGCCGCCGAGGAGGTAGCGCTCGCCGGGCCGGCCGCGCTCGAGCGCAAGCGCGTGGCCGACGGCGACGTCGTGCACGTCGACGACGTTCAGGCCCGTGGACGCGATGAAGCCGTGAAAGCGTCCCGACGCGACGCCGCGGATCATCGCCCCGGTCGGCGTCGGCCTTTCGTCGCCCTCGCCGACGGGCGTCGTCGGGTTGACGACGATCGCGCCTGTGGCGAGCGCGAGCAGCTCCGCCTCCAGCTTCGTGCGCTTGTACGGCACCGCCAGCTCCCACTCGGGCGGCGCGTCGTCCTCGGTCGCAGGGCGGCCCGGGACCGGGCCGCACGTCCCGGCCGAGCTCGTGTGGACGACCCGGCCGATGCCCGCCCGCGAGGCGGCGGCGAGCACCGTTTTCGTCCCTTCTATGTTCACGCGCGCGGGGGCGGCCCCGTCGCCCGGCTCGTAGCTGTACAGCGCGGCCACGTGCAGGACGGCGTCGCAGCCTCGCATCGCCCGTTCCAGGCCCGGCCCATCCAGGACGTCGACGTACTCGTCGGCCACCTCGATGCCGCGCTCGCGCAGCACGCGGACGACGTGGCCGCCGATGAACCCGAGACCGCCGCCGGTGACGTAGACGCGGATCCGCCGAGGCTACCGCGCCGTCGCGGCCGCCTCGCGCCGCCGGCCGACCCGGCCGCGCACGGCGTTGATCGGCTTCGCCACCGCCTCGAGCGGCCGCCTGGCCGCCTCGACGCCGAGGAAGATCTCGACGACCCCGCCGATGGCCATGATCACGCCGCCGATGACGAACGCGATCGTCACCTTCCCGTACGAGCCGGTCTGGATGAGCTTCCCGAACGTCCACGGCGCCGCGATCGCCACGCCGGTGCCGCACGCGTAGAAGAGCGCGATCGCCATCGCCCGCGTCTCCATCGGGAAGATCTCGCTGACCGTCAGGTACGCGGCCGACGCGCCGCACGAGGCGAAGAAGAAGCAGACAGACCAGCACACCGTCAGCGTCGTCGCCGACAGGAGCTTCGCGTCGAACGCCCACGCCGTCCCGAACAGGACGAGCGCGGAGGCGAGGTACGTCGTCGAGATCATCGCCTTGCGCCCGATCGAGTCGAAGAGCGGGCCGAGCAGCCACGGCCCGAGGAGGTTCCCGGCCGCAAACGGAATGAGGTACAGCGGCGCGTTCGACGAGGACGCGTGGAAGAACGTCGTGAGGATCGACGTCGCGCCGAAGAGCGTGGCGTTGTAGAGCACCGCCTGCGAGGCCATCAGCGCGAAGCCGAGGACGCCGCGGCCCGGGTACTCCTCGAGCACGTGCTTCGCGATGGCGATGAAGCCGATCGACTCGCGCTGCTCGATCTCGAGCTCGTCGCCCTCCGGCTCGGGGAGGTCGGGATGCGTCTTCCGCACCTGCTCCTCGATGTCGTGGACGACGTCCTCGGCCTCGTTCGCGCGGCCGTGGGTCAGGAGCCAGCGCGGGCTCTCCGGCACACGGCGGCGGACGGCGAGCACGGCGACGGCGAGGATCGCGCCGAGGCCGAACCCGATGCGCCAGCCGACGTTCGCCGAGAACGAGTTGAGGAGGACGACCGTCAGCCCGGCGGCGAGCGCCGTCCCGAGCCACCAGGAGCTGTTGATGGCGAGCGCCACGCGTCCCCGAACCCGCGCCGGGACGAGCTCGTCGATGGCGGAGTTGATGGCCGAGTACTCGCCGCCGATGCCGCTGCCGGCGAGGAACCGGAACGCCATGAACGACCAGAAGCCCCACGAGAGCGCCGTCGCCACGGTGAAGACGAGGTAGATGCCGAGCGTGATCATGAACAGCTTCTTGCGTCCGAACCGGTCGGTCAGGTACCCGAAGAAGAGGGCGCCCGCGACGGCGCCCGCGAGGTAGAAGCTGCCGGCCGCGGTCGCCTGCGAGGTGGTGAAGTGGAGCGTCCCCTTGTTCGTCAGCGCGGCGGCGACCGAGCCGACGAGCGTGACCTCGAGCCCGTCGAGGATCCACGTGATCCCGAGGGCGATGACGACGGTCCAGTGCCACCTGCTCCAGGGCAGCCGGTCGAGGCGGTTGGGGATGTCGGTCTTGACCGTGTCCCCGGTGCCGCCGGTGACCCCGATCTGGCTCTCGCTCACGGTTCCTGAACGGTCGCGGCCGGAAAAGGGATGCGGGAGTTCCGCTACACTCCGGCGGCGCGCGGGGCGCCGTAGCTCAGCTGGTTAGAGCGCTGCACTCATAATGCAGAGGTCGGTGGTTCGAGCCCACCCGGCGCTATTGAACGCGTTCACACCCTCGAGGTAGAGACAGAAAATGGCCACCGGAGTCCGAGTCGAGATCACGCTCGCCTGCACGGAGTGCAAGCGGCGGAACTACAACACGCAGAAGTCCAAGCGGAACTCGCCCGACCGGGTGGAGTTCAAGAAGTACTGCCGCTGGTGCGGCTGCCACACGGTCCACCGGGAGACCCGCTGACCCCGCATGGCCAGGCAGACCCGTCAGCAGCGCCGAGCACGGCGGGCCGAGTCCCAGCCGGCGCTCGCGGGCGTTCCGCCCACGCGCCCGCCGGTGGTCCGGCCGACGCAGAACGGCGGGGACGAGCCGCGGCGCCAGCCTCGGCAGGACTCGGAGGAGCGGCACGCGCCCGGCTCGGGCTTCGCGCGCTTCGTCGGGGAAGCCTGGGGCGAGCTCAAGAAGGTCGAGTGGCCGAGTCAGCAGGCGCTCATCAGCGGAACAGCGGTCGTCCTGATCGCATGTCTCATCGTCGGCTTCTACCTCTGGCTGAACGACGAGCTCTGGAAGTACGTCGTGAAGCACGTGCTGCTGCGATAGAGGCAGGGAGAATCTGATGTTTCAGTGGTATGTGATCAACACGTACTCCGGGCACGAGAACAAGGTGAAGGCAAATCTCGAGCACCGGATCGAGTCGATGGGGCAGCGCCCCCGGTTCCGCCGCGTCGTCGTCCCCACCGAGCAGGTGATCGAGACGAAGGACGGCCAGAAGGTGCAGACCGAGAAGCGCGTGCTCCCCGGCTACGTCCTCGTGAACATGGACCTGGACGACGACGCCTGGACCGTCGTGAAGAACACGCCCGGCGTCACCGGGTTCGTCGGCGCGGGCTCGAAGCCCGTCCCGCTCTCGCAGCCCGAGGTCGACCGGATCCTGCACACCGGCGCCGGCACCGGCGTCGCCACCCGCGCGCAGGTGGAGTTCCAGCTCGGCGAGTCGGTGAAGATCACCTCCGGCCCGCTGGCGGACTTCGACGGCGAGATCACGGACGTGAACGCCGACCAGCAGAAGCTGCAGGTGATGGTGAACATCTTCGAGCGGCAGGTGCCGGTCGAAGTCGGATTCGACAACGCCAAGAAACTGGACTGACATGGCCAAAAAAGTGCTGACACTGATCAAGCTCCAGATCCCGGGCGGGCAGGCGAACCCTGCGCCGCCGGTCGGCCCTGCGCTCGGCCAGCACGGGGTCAACATCATGGAGTTCTGCAAGGCGTTCAACGCGCAGACCGCGCAGGAGAACGGCCGCATCACCCCCGTCGAGATCACGGTCTACGAGGACCGGAGCTTCGACTTCATCACGAAGACGCCGCCGGCGGCGGTCCTGATCAAGGAGGCGCTGCGGCTCGAGAAGGGCTCGGCGGAGCCGAACCGCAGCAAGGTCGGCAAGCTGACGCGCGACCAGCTGCGCTCGATCGCAGAGACGAAGATGCAGGATCTGAACGCGCGCGACGTCGAGCAGGCGATGCTCGTGATCGCCGGCACCGCACGAAGCATGGGCGTGGAGGTCGCGAACTGATGGCAGCACACGGGAAGCGGTACGCGGAGGCGCGTGGAGCGATCGACCGCGAGCAGCTCTACACACCGGTCGAGGCGATTCGCCTGCTGCAGGGCGCGCCGAAGGCGAAGTTCGACGAGACCGTCGAGGTGCATCTGAACCTCGGCCTGAACGTCCGCCATGCGGACGAGCAGCTGCGCGGCACGATGATGCTGCCGCACGGCACCGGCCGCGAGCAGCGCGTCGCC
>JAFALP010000144.1 GCA_019234175.1 Actinomycetota bacterium
CGACGAGCGCGCCGAGCACAGGGCCGAGGTAGTAGATCCAGCCTGCGCCCCAGAAGTTGCCGACCAGCTCGGGACCGAACGCGCGCGCCGGGTTCATCGCCGCGCCGGTGAGCGGGCCGCCGAAGAAGACGTCCATCGTGATCGTGAGGCCGATGGCGAGGCCGGCGATCGACTTGAACGCGCCGCGCGGGTCGACGGCGGTCGCAAACACGGCGACGACGAGGAAGAACGTCATGATCGCCTCGAGGACGAAGCCCCGTCCGGCGCCGATCGTGTGCACGGCCGGGATCGCGCCGTCGAACGCAGGCTTGTGCACGAGCCAGCGCAGGATCCCGGCGGCGATGACGGCGCCGCCGAACTGCGCGATCCAGTACACGCCCGCGAGGCGCGGCGTGATGCGCCGGGTGGCGACGAAGCCGAGCGTGATGGCCGGGTTGAAGAGGCCGCCGGAGATGTGGCCGAAGTTCGAGACCATGATCCCGATCGCGAGGCCGTTGGCGAGCGCGACGGCGACGATGTCGTGACCCGAGATCGCGCCCGCACCGCCGCCGATGAAGATCAGCGTGAACGTGCCGACGAACTCGGCGATGCCGCGGCGGAGCGCGCTCTCCTCCATCGACGCCGAGGGTAGGCCCCGGGCCGGACGGAGGCCCTGCAGGTACCCTCGTGCTCGTGGGGGAGTCGTTCCAGGTCGAGTGCCCGCACTGCCGCAAGTCGTTCGCGGCAGAGCTGCTCGATGGCGCGGCGGCGCGCTACCGCGGCTTCAAGTGCCCGCACTGCAAGCTCTTCGTGCCGGCCGAGCGGGTCGACCCGAAGACGCAGGAAACGCCGTCTAGCTGACGGCGTCCCGGAGCGCCTGCGCCTCCGGGAGATGCTCGAGCTTCTTCAGCGTGTTGTTCTCGATCTGGCGGATGCGCTCGCGCGTGACGCCGAATGCGCGTCCGACCTCCTCGAGCGTGCGCGGCGGCCCGCCGCGGAGCCCGAAGCGGAGCTCGATCACCTGGCGCTCGCGCACCGGAAGCGCGCCCAGCGCGCTCTCGATGTCCTCGCGGCGGAGCGAGAGCTGCGCGGTGTCGAACGGCGACTCCGCCGTCTCGTCCTGCACGAAGTCGCCGAGCGCCGACTCCTCCTCCTCGCCGATCGGCTTCTCGAGGCTGACGGGAAGCTGCGCCATGCGGAGGATCTCGCGCACCTCCTCCGGCGTCATCTCCAGCTCCTCGGCGATCTCTTCGGCGTTCGGCTCGCGGCCGAGGCGCTGCACGAGCTGCCGCTCGATGTGCACGACCTTGTTCAGCTTCTCCACCATGTGCACCGGGATGCGGATCGTGCGCGCCTTGTCGGCGATCGCGCGTGTGACCGCCTGGCGGATCCACCACGTCGCGTACGTGGAGAACTTGTAGCCCTTGCGGTAGTCGAACTTCTCCACGGCGCGGATGAGCCCGAGACTCCCCTCCTGGATCAGGTCGAGGAAGGAGAGGCCGCGGCCGAGGTAGCCCTTGGCGATGGAGACGACGAGGCGCAGGTTCGCCTCCGTCATCTGCGTCTTCGCGCTCATGTCGCCGCGCTCGATGCGCTTCGCCAGGCTGACCTCCTGGTCGGCGGTGAGCAGGGGCACCTTGCCGATCTCGCGCAGGTAGAGGCGGAGCGAGTCGAGCGACGGCTCGACGGTGAGGTCGAGCTTCGGCGCGGCGGCGGCCTTCTCGTCCTCCGGCTGCGGCTCCATGTGCGGCGGCGTCTTGTGCTGCTCGCCCTCCATGAGCTCGATCCCGTGGTCGATCAGATACGTGTAGAAGTCCTCGACCTGCTCCTTGGTGAGCTCGACGTCCTCGAGCCCGCTGACGATCTCGTCGTATGTGAGGAAACCCTTCTCCGTTCCCTCGGCGACGAGCTTCTGGAGCTCTTCGACCTCGGGAAGCGAGATGTCAACGGTGAGCACGTCGGCGACCTCCGGCTGTTGGTGGTTTGGACAGCGTCGGGCCGGTCCCGCTCGTGCTTCTCCCCGGCCTCACCCTCGAAGTGGTCGGATCTTAGTTACGGGTTACAGGTTCGTAAAGACTGAGATTCCGATCTCGCCGACGACCTCTCCGCGGCTGTTCCGAAGCGTGTCGGTGGCCAGGTCCGGGACGTCGAGGAACGCCGCCAGTGCGGGGCCGAGCGGACGGGACGCTCCGTCTTCCGCCTTCAGCGCGACGCCGAGGTCGCCGTCGCCGGCGCAGAGGAGGCCCTCGGCGCCGCCCTTCGCGTACCAGGTCGGACGACGGTGCATGAGGCGGACGTCGGCGCCGTCCGGTCCGCCGACGAGCGCGGGATGCGCGCGCAGCGCGCGCGTGACGCGGTCGCCGCGGTCGAGCTGCGGGAGCCGGGAGAACGCGTGCGCCATCCGTTCGAGCGGATACGCGAACGTGACGACGCCGCATCCGTCCGTTGCCGTTGCGAGCGGCTCCGATTGCGTCGCCTCGACGTGCGCGGCGAGGCATGCGCGCTGCACAGGGTGATCGGGGAGGCGGTAGTCGAGCGTCGGCCAGTCGTACGCGCGGCAGAGGGCGAGCATGCCGGAGTGCTTGCCGGAGCAGTTGTGGTCGATGCGGTGTGGCGGCCGCCCCTCCTGCAGGCCGCACTCGAGGTCCTCCTCCGTCGCCGGGGCCTTGGCGAGGAGCGCACGCACAGCCGCGAGCTGGTCGTCGTCGGCGCGGTGCGAGGCGGACGCGATCGCGAGGTCGCGTTCGTCCAGGTCCCCGCGTGCGCGCGCGAGGGGCAGCGCCTGGATCGGCTTCGACGAGCTGCGCATGAAGCACGTGAGGTGCGGGTCGCCGGCGGCTGCGACGATCTCTCCATCGCGCACGGCGACGGCGTGAACCCGGTGCCGCGCCTCGACGAATCCGTTGCGGCGCACCTCGACGACGATGGGATCCACGGCGGCGCAGCCTAGTCGCGCTCGCGAATGGTCGGGATTTGCCGTATGGTCGGGATATGCCGACCATACCCGACTACGAGCTGGCGGAGACGATGCACGTCCGCGCTCCCGAGCAGCTGCGCGCGCTCGCGGACGACGTGCGCGGATCCATCCTCGCGCTCCTCCGCGAGCGCGCGTACTCGACGCAGCAGCTGTCGCGAGAGCTGGACATGCCGAAGGGCACTGTCGGCCACCACCTGAAGGTGCTCGAGTCGGCCGGGCTCGTGCACGTCGTGCGCACGCGGCAGGTGCGCGCGGTCACGGAGAAGTTCTACGGGCGCACCGCGAAGCTCTTCCTCTTCGAGACGGAGGACCCGGAGGACGAGCGCGCCATCGGCACCTCCATCCTCCACCGGGCCGCGAGCGAGCTCGAGCGCTCGCCGCACGGGACCGGCTTCGGGCACCCGAAGGCCTCGCTCACGCCCGGGGACGTCGAGCGCATCGAGCGCCGCCTGCACAGGCTCATGAACGACTTCCTCGCGGCGGATTCCGCGGACGGCGAGCCGTACGCGCTCGTCGCCGCGATGTACCGGCGGCCGGATGCGTAGGCTGCGCCGCCCGACCGGCGGCCTGTGGTCACACCCCGACTTCGTCAAGCTGTGGACGGGCCAGTCGATCAGCGAGCTCGGATCGCAGGTCTCGCAGCTCGCCATCCCGTGGCTCGCCGCCGTCGGCCTGCACGCGAGCCCGATCGCGTTCTCGCTCATCGGCGTCCTCGGCTTCCTGCCGTTCATCCTCTTCGCGCTGCCGGCCGGCGTGTGGGTCGACCGCCTCCGCCGCCGGCAGATCCTCATCGTGGGCGACTCCGCGCGCGCAGTCCTCCTCGCCCTCATTCCGTTCCTGTGGGCGATCGGCGTCCTCCGCATCTGGGAGCTGCTCGTCCTGCAGTTCGCGATCGGCGTCTTCACCGTCTTCTTCGACGTCGCGTACCAGTCCTACCTCCCCGCGCTCATCGAGCGGGAGCACCTCGTGGACGGGAACTCGAAGCTGCAGCTCACGGTCTCCGTCGCACAGGTGGCAGGGCCGAGCCTGTCGGGCGGGCTCATCGCGGCCATCACCGCGCCGTACGCGATCCTCGTCGACTCCGCGAGCTTCATCGCGTCGGCGGCCTTCATGGTGCGCATGCGCCATCGCGAGAATCTCCCCCGGCACGACGCGGACGAGTCGCGCCCGAAGATGTGGCCGCAGGTGAAGGAGGGCCTCACCTGGGTCCTCGGAAACCGGAACCTCCGCTCGATCGCGGGTTGCACGGGGACGTCGAACTTCTTCGGCCAGTTCGTCTTCGCGGTCTTCATCCTCTACGCGGTCCGCGTTCTGCATCTGTCCTCGCTCGAGGTCGGCGCGGTCTTCGCCGTCGGCTCGGTCGGTTCGATCGCGGGCGCGCTGCTCGCCAACCGCATCCAGAAACGCATCGGCGTGGGGAACGCAATCGTCGCCACCTCGATCCTCTTCTCGGCCGGCCTCATCGCGTTCCCGCTCGCCCCCCGGTCGTTCCCGCTCCCCGCCCTCATGGCCGGCATGGCCGTCTTCGGCGTCTCCGCGGTCGCGTACAACATCGTCCAGGTGAGCTACCGGCAGGCGATCACGCCCGAGCGCCTGCAGGGACGGATGAACGCCGCCATGCGCTGGATCGTGTGGGGCACGATCCCGCTCGGCACGCTCGCCGGCGGCGCGATCGCGCAGACGTTCACCCTGAAGACGGCTCTCTGGGTGGGCGCGATCGGCAATATCCCGACGTTTCTCTGGGTCGTGCTCTCGCCGCTACGCTCGATCAGGACGATGCCCCAGCCGGTCGACGAAGTCCCGATTCTCCCGGGCGGCCTGGTCGAGGGAACGCCGCTTCCCGAGCCGGCCCCCACCGATGCCTGAGCTTCCCGAGATGGAGGCGTGGCGCCGCCGGCTCGACGGGCCCGTCTCGGCGTTCCCGGTCGTGAAGGCGGGGCCGGCGCACATCGCCACGCTGAAGACGTTCGACCCGCCGCTGGCGACGCTCGAAGGACGGAAGCTGCGCGGGGCGGAGCGGCGCGGCAAGCGGCTGTTCTTCCCGACCGAGGACGGCGAGCTCGTCCTCGTCGTCCACCTGATGACGTCGGGCCGCCTCAAGTTCCTGCGGGCGGGCGAGAAGGCGCCGAAGGTGCCCGCGTTCGCGCTCGAGTTCGAGGGCGGCTCCAAGCTCGTCCTCACCGAGAACGCGCGGCGTAAGCGCGCCGGCGTCTGGCTGCTCACGCCCGAGGCGGCCGAGGAAGAGGTCGCCCATCTCGGCCCCGAGGCGCTCGGCATCGGCGAGGCCGCGCTCGCGGACATCCTGCGGCGGGAGTCGCACCGGCTCCACCCGCTGCTCCGCGACCAGCGCGCGATCGCCGGCATCGGCCGCGCGTGGTCGAACGAGATCCTCCACGACGCGAAGCTCTCCCCGTACGCGCTCTCCACCGACCTCGACGACGCCGAGATCGCGCGCCTCGCCGCCTCGATCGACAGCGAGCTCGCACGCGGGCTCGCGCTGCGCGAGGAAGGCGCGTCCGACGAGCGGACGTACCGCATCCACGACAAGCTCGGCCAGCCGTGCGACGTCGACGGCACGCCGATCGCGCGCGTCGACTTCGAGGAGCACACGATCTACTACTGCCCCACCTGCCAAACCGGAGGACGGATCCTCAAGGACCGGCGGCTGTCGCGGCTCCTGCGATAATGCGGCATGCCCCTGGTCTCCGACCTCATGGTGCGTGACGTGCTCACCGTCGAGCCGTCGGACACGATCGGCGAGGCGGCCGAGAAGATGCACGCCGCCAACGTCGGCGCCGTGGTCGTCGTCGAGGACATGGTGCGGATCGTCGGGATCGTCACCGAGCGCGACCTCCTCCGCGCCGTCGCGGCGCGGACGCGCGCGGCCGAGGCCCGCGTGCGGCAGTGGATGACGCCGAACCCGGTGACCATCGACCCGGACACGGAGGTCGAGGACGCCGCGCGGATCATGTTCGACAACAACTTCCGCCACCTGCCCGTCGTCAAGGACGGCCGGGCGCTCGGGATCGTCAGCCTGCGGCTGCTCGCCCGCTGGGCCTTCGACTCCGTCCACACCGCTCACTAGGGTCCCCGCCGTGATCCGTCTGCTGCCCGAGCGAGGGGGCTGGCTCGAGGTCGTCTGCGGCCCGATGTTCAGCGGGAAGAGCGAGGAGCTGATCCGGCGCCTGCGGCGCGCCGAGATCGCCGGACAGCGCGCGCTCATCGTGAAGCCGCGCATCGACGACCGCTACGACATCGGCCACGTCGTCAGCCACGCGGGCGCGAAGATGCGCGCCGTCGCCGTCGGCCGCCCCGAGGAGATCGCCGGGCTCGCGGAGGGGTACGCGGCGATCGGCATCGACGAGGTGCAGTTCTTCGCCGACAGCATCGTCGGCGTGATCGAGCAGCTCGTCGAGCGCGGCGCGCGCGTGGTCGTCGCCGGCCTCGACCAGGACTTCCGCGGCCTGCCGTTCGGCTCGCTCCCCGAGCTGCTCTGCCGCGCCGAGCTCGTGGACAAGCTGCAGGCGGTGTGCCACCGCTGCGGCGGCCCGGCGACGATGACCCAGCGTCTCGTCGACGGCGAGCCCGCTCCCGCCGACGGGGAGACGATCGTGGTGGGCGCGCTCGACTCGTACGAGGCGCGCTGCCGCTCGTGTCACGCGCTCGCGCCGTCGTCGACGATCTCGACGACGCTTCGCGCGGGCGCGTAGATCGCGTCCACCATCGCGCGCGCTGCGACGTCGACGTGCGTGCGCGGCTCGGGCGCGTCCGGCGCCTTCGCGTACCAGGTGCCGGGGCCGTACAGGTAGCCGAGGCGGACGACGACGCCGCCGGCGTCGAGCACCATCTGCTCCGCCTGCTCCGCGCCCGCCGGGAATGCGACGCTCTGCATGACGATGCAAGCGCCATCGGAGGCGGCGACGAGGTTGCGCGTGCCGTCCAGGCGCATGCGCCGGTTCTCCGGCAGCTTCTCGTCGAGCTCCTCGAGGTGGTCCGGGAGGTCGGTGAGCTCGTGCATGACGAAGTCGGGCGCGAACGCGCGCATCGCGTCCTTCAGGCCGGCCGCGTCGTAGGCGTCGCACACGACCGGCTCCGCGCCGAGCGACGCGACGACGTCCGGCTGCGACCGGGTGAGGCCCGCGACGACGTCGCCCTCCGCCACGAGCATGGGAACGATCCGCACCCCGATGACGCCCGTCGCACCCGCGACGAAGACCCGCATCAGCCCACTGTGATCTTCAGCGTCTCGTGTGAAACGCCGACGGCCCCGCCGAGCGCCTCGATCGCGCGCACGGCGACGGCGGCACCGAGGTCGCGCAGGTCCTCGCCGAGCACCACCGGCGCCGACGCCGGGATCACCGGGGTGACGTCGATCTCCGTCCCGCGGACGGTGACCGTGACCTCGTCCAGGCCGCCGTGGCGGAGCGTCGCCTGCACGAGCGCGGAGATGCCGCGCTCGACCGCCTCGACGTCCGTCTCGACGGGCGCGCCGTCGCCGCTCACGTGCACGCGGTCCGCGCCGAGGCGCTCGGCGGCCGCCTGTGCGAGCCCGAGCGTGTCCGCCTCGCGCCGGATCGGGTCATAGCGTCCTCCCTCGATGCGTGCGGCGAGCGACAGCTCGTCGAGCAGCTCCGCGATCTGCTTCGAGGCCGCCTCGATCATCTCCACGTACCGGTCTCCGGGCGCGGGAACCTCGACCGTCCGCGCCAGCGTCGTCGTGAAGCCGTGCACGGTGGCGAGCGGCGTTCGGACGTCGTGGCAGGCGAGCGAGACGAGCCGGTCGAAAGACGTGTCGTTC
>JAFALP010000230.1 GCA_019234175.1 Actinomycetota bacterium
GCGAGTGCCGGTTGCCGAGGACCTGCGGCACGAGGATGACGAAGAGCGCGATCGTCAGCCTGCCGCCGCGTACGACGGGGCTGAGCGGGTGCAGGCGGCGCCAGCCGTCGGTCTCGGTCATATCCCGGCGGCTTGCGCTTCCCCGAGCTCGGCGAGGCGGTCGCGAAGCCGCGTCGCTTCCGCGCTCTCGAGTCCGGGGATGCGCGCGTCGCTCGCTGCTGCCGCGGTGTGCAGGCGCACGGTGGCGAGCCGGAAGATGCGCTCCAGCGGACCGGCGGTGACGTCGACGAACTGCATGCGGCCGTACGGCACGACCGAGAGGCGGGAGAACATCACCCCTCGTCGCACGAGGAGATCGTCATCCCGCTCGGCGTAGCCCCACGCCGCCCATCTGCGCTGCAGGTACGGCTGCGCCGCGAGACCGGCGACGAGCGCCGCGGCGGCGCCGATCGCGAGCCACACGTTCACGACGGCGGCCGCGACACCGAAGCCGATCCCCGCGGCGAGCGCGACGGTTCCGACCTCGAGCCGCCGAAGCGCGAGGAGGCGTCGTGACGGATGCCGCCACCGGTCGCGCACAGCCTCCACGCCGCTGAGTCTAGGCGCACCGCATGCGAGACTCCCGCCGTGCGCGCGCGCAGGCTCGTCCCACTCGTTCTCGCCGTGTCGGGACTGCTGGCCGTCGCCGCGCTCGCGAGCCACGGCCGGCCGCTCTCTCGCTCACACGGCGCCGGACCGACGACGACCTTCTTCGACTACGTGTTCACGTCGATCGTGATCGTGGCCGTCGCGGCCGCGATCCTCTTCATCCTCGGCCTGCTCGGCTCGAAGCCGGCACGGCAGCGGCAGCAGCGGGCACGCCTCCATCCCCTCCAGTTCGCGCTCACGATCGCGGCCGCGATCGTCATCGGGTACTTCCTGCTGCACGCGCATCTCCACCATCTGACGCGGCCGAAGACGCCGGGAGCGAACGGCGCGGGCGGAAGCGGGCAGACGGCTCCGGCGCGGCCGTCCGGTCACTCGCGCGGCGCCCGGCTCCGCTGGGACGAGGTCGCGATCGTCGCAGCACTTCTCGCCGCGGCAGGTGTCACGGCCTTCGCCTCCCGCAGCCGCAGGCACCTGAAGGAGTGGCGCTTCCGCCCGCACGAGGACGTCGCCGCGGCCCTCGACGAGTCGCTCGACGATCTCCGCTCGGAGACCGACCTCCGCCGCGCGATCATCGCCGCGTACGCACGCATGGAACGCGCGCTTGCGACGGCAGGCCTTCCTCGGCGCGCATCTGAGGCGCCGACCGAGTATCTCGCCCGCGCGCTCGGCTCCCTCGACGCCGGCCGTGCCTCGGTCGCGCGCCTCACCGAGCTCTTCGAGCGCGCGAAGTTCAGCCAGCACGATCCCGATCCGGCGATGCGCGACGAGGCGATCCACGCGCTCACCGTCGTCCGCGACGAGCTTCGCCGACGGGTCGAGGAGGCGGCGTGAGACCGGTCCGCCAAGCGGTCGCCCAGACCGCGACGGTCAGCGTCGCTCTCGTCATCGCCCTCGGGCTCCGCCCCGCCTCCGTCCGCGAGATCCTCGCCGCCTACGTCCTCGCCCTCACTGCGATCGCACTGCTGCTGTTGACGCGCATCGCCCGCGATGCGGAAGAGTGGGAGCGCTCGTCGTCCGAGTTCGAACGCGCGCTCGCTCCCCGGCGCGTCGACCGGGTGCGTCCTGCGGAGCTGATCCGCGCCGAGCGGGATCTCGTCCTCGCGAACGGGAACGCGGGCGACCTGCACTCGCGGCTCCTCCCCCAGCTTCGCGACGTCGCCACCGCGCGGCTCGCCGACCGCGGTGTGCGGCTCGCGGATGCGCGTGGGCTCCTCGGCGAGGACGCGTGGGCCCTCCTCCGCTCGGACCGTCCTCCCCCCGCCGACCGCGGCCAGCCGGGCCTGTCGTTGAAGCAGATCGCTGCGCTCTTCGACAGGATCGAAGAGCTGTGATGGACCTCGCCGACCTCCGCGGCCACGCCGCGCGCATCCTCGACGAGGTCGAGCGGGCGGTCGTCGGCAAGCGCGACGCGCTCGAGCTCATCCTGCTCGCGGTGCTGGCGGACGGTCACGTGCTGCTCGAGGACTTCCCAGGCCTCGCGAAGACGCTGACCGCACGGTCGTTCGCGCGCGCGACGTCTCTCGAGTTCTCGCGGATCCAGTTCACGCCGGATCTCATGCCGTCGGACGTCACCGGCTCGTCGATCTTCGACCAGGGCCGTGCGGCCTTCGAGTTCCAGCCTGGCCCGATCTTCACGAACCTCCTCCTCGCCGACGAGATCAACCGCGCCCCACCGAAGACCCAGGCTGCGCTGCTGCAGGCGATGCAGGAGCACGCGGTGACCGCCGCGGGCACCACGCATCCGCTGCCGGAGCCGTTCTTCGTCCTCGCCACCCAGAACCCCATCGAACAGGAGGGCACCTATGCCCTGCCCGAGGCGCAGCTCGACCGGTTCATGATGCAGCTCACTGTCGGCTATCCCTCGAAGGACGAGGAGGAAC
>JAFALP010000199.1 GCA_019234175.1 Actinomycetota bacterium
ATCAGGACGACGCTCGTCGGCCCGCCCGCGCTTCTGCCGCGCGAGCTGCCGGCGGAGATGACCTCCGACATCGCAGCGATCGGCGACGCCGACGTCGTCTACGTCCTCCGCATGCAGAACGAGCGCATGCAAGCCGGCGCGAACTACGTCCCGACCCTGCGCGAGTACGCGGCTCGGTGGGGTGTGACGCCCGACCGGCTGCGGCCGGGACAGAAGGTGATGCACCCCGGGCCGATGAACCGCGGCGTCGAGATCGACCCGCGAGTCGCCGACTCGGTCGACGCGCTCGTGGAGACACAGGTGCGCTCCGGCCTCGTCATCCGCATGGCCGTCCTCTACGACGTGCTCACCGGCGGCCCCGTCGGCGTGCGCTCGCTCGCTGCAGCGGAGGTGGCGTGATGCTGCACGCGAAGCAGCGGCCGGGTGCGAACCTCGTCGTGCGCGGGGCGCGCGTCGTCGATCCCGCGGAGAACATCGACGCGATTCTCGACGTGCGCATCGACGCCGGCACCATCGCCGCCGTCGGCACCGGCCTCGACACGAACGAGCATCGCGTCGTCGACGGAACGGGTCTCGTGCTCGCGCCCGCGTTCGTCGACCCGCACGTGCACCTGCGGACACCCGGCCGCGAGGACGAGGAGACGATCGCGAGCGGCACCGCCGCGGCGGCGGCCGGCGGTTACTGCGCCATCCTCGCCATGCCGAACACCGATCCCGTCGTCGACACCGCCGCCACGCTCGGCGCGCTCGTCGAGACCGCCGGCCGCGAGGCGGAGGTCGCGGTCGGGTTCTTCGCAGCGATCACGCGAGGCCAGCGCGGGGAGGAGCTCACCGAGATGGCCGAGCTCGCCGACGCGGGCGCGGTCGGATTCACGGACGACGGCGTCCCCGTCGCATCCGCCGGGCTGATGCGGCGCGCGCTGCAGTACGCCGCCATCACCGGCCGAAAGCTCGCGCCGCATTGCGAGGAGCGCACGCTCTCGCACGACGGCCACGTGCACGAGGGCACCGTCGCCGCCGAGCTCGGCTTCACCGGCTATCCCTCGGTGGCGGAGTCGCTCATGGTCGAACGCGACCTCGCACTGGCGGGCTACGAGGCGCAGCCCATCCACCTGCTCCATCTCTCGTCGGCGGAGTCCGTCGCCGCCCTTCGCCGCGCCCGCGCCGCTGGCATCGCTGCGAGCGCGGAGGTGACGCCGCACCACCTCGTCCTCACCGACGACGCGGTGCGCTCGCTCGACCCGAACGTGAAGATGAATCCTCCGCTCCGGGCAGAGACCGACCGCGCCGCCCTCCTCGACGCGCTCCGCGACGGGTCGATCGAGGCGATTGCCACCGACCATGCGCCGCACGCGCTGCACGAGAAGGACGTCCCCTTCGAGGCGGCGCCCTTCGGCGTCACCGGCCTCGAGACGGCGTTCGCCGTCCTCAACACCGAGCTCGTGCGTCCCGGCCTGCTGCCCCTGGCTACCCTCGTCGAGCGGATGTCCACCGGCCCGGCACGCATCTTCGGCCTCGACCGCCCGCGTGTCGCCGTCGGCGCCGCGGCGAACCTCGTCCTGCTCGACCTCGATCGCGAGTGGACGGTCGAGTCGTTCAGGTCGCGGTCGCGCAACTCGTGGCTGCTCGGCCGCACGCTCACCGGAGCGGTGGCGATGACCATCGCAGGCGGCGCCGTGGCGCACGCGGCATGACCGGGTTCCTCGCGCTCGAGGACGGAACGGTCTTCCGCGGCGAGTCGGTCGGCGCCGAGGGCTTCGCCGCCGGCGAGGCCGTCTTCACCACCGGCATGAGCGGGTACCAGGAAGCCGTCACCGATCCGAGCTTCGCGGAGCAGATCGTCTGCTTCACCGCGTCGATGATCGGCAACTACGGCGTCGCCGAGTCGCGGTCCGAATCGCGCACCGTGCACGCCCGCGCGGTGCTCATGCGCGAGGCGCGCGGGCCGCAGTGGACCGACTGGCTGCACGAGCGCGGCGTCGTCGCGCTCTCCGGCATCGACACGCGCTCGCTCGTGCTGAAGCTGCGCGACCTCGGCTCGATGCGCGCGGTCGCCGTCGCGGGCGCCGGCTCGGTCGAGGAAGCGGTGGAGGCGGCGCGTGCGCTCACGCCGATGGAGGGCCGCAACCTCGTGCCCGGCGTGTCGGCGAAGGAGCGGTTCATGTTCGCGGCCGAGGGCCGCGTGCGCGTCGCCGTCGTCGACTACGGCGTGAAGAACTCCGTGCTCCGCCGGCTCGCCGCCGCCGGGGCAGCCGTGGACGTCTATCCGCACGCGACCGGCGCCGACGAGCTCGCGGGCTACGACGGCGTGCTCTTCTCGCCCGGGCCCGGCGACCCGGAGCCGCTCGAGGCGGAGACGCAGGTCATGCGCGAGCTGCACGGCCGTCCGAACGTGCTCGGCATCTGCCTCGGCCACCAGGTGCTGGCGCTCGCGACCGGGCACGAGACGTTCAAGCTCCCGTTCGGCCACCGCGGCGCGAACCATCCGGTGCTCCAGCGCGCGGACGGGCGTGTGCTCGTGACGAGCCAGAACCACGGCTTCGCCGTCCGCGCGGAGGACACCGAGCAGGCGACACACGTCTCGCTGTACGACGGCACCGTCGAAGGGCTCGCGTTCCCGGAGCTGCGCGCGCGCTCGCTGCAGTTCCACCCCGAGGCCGGACCCGGCCCGCACGACGCGTGGCCGCTGCTGGAGAAGTGGGTGGACGAGCTTGCCGCGTAGACAGGACCTGCACACGATCTGCATCGTCGGCTCCGGCCCGATCGTCATCGGCCAGGCGGCGGAGTTCGACTACGCCGGCTGCCAGGCGCTGAAGGTCCTGCGCGAGGACGGCTTCCGCACGATCGTCGTCAACTCCAACCCGGCGACGATCATGACCGACCCCGGCTTCGCCGATCGCACGTATCTCGAGCCGCTCGACGTCGAGGGCGTCGCCGACGTGCTCCGCCGCGAGCGCCCGGACGCGCTCCTGCCGACGATGGGCGGCCAGACCGCGCTCAACCTCGCGCAGGACCTCTCCGAGTCGGGCGTCCTCGCCGAGCTCGGCATCGAATTGATCGGCGCGCCGCTCGACGTCATCCGCCGCGCCGAGGACCGGCTGCTCTTCAAGCAGGCGGTCGAGAGCTGCGGCCTCCGCGTCCCCGACTCCGTGATCGTCACCGACCTCGCGCAGCTCGAGGGGCTCGCGACGCCGTGCGTCGTGCGTCCGGCATTCACCCTCGGCGGACACGGCGGAGGCTTCGCATGGAGTCCGGATGAGCTGCGCCGCCAGGTGGAGATCGGCCTGCGCGAGAGCCCCATCGGCCAGGTGCTCGTGGAGGAGTCGGTGCGCGGCTGGAACGAGTTCGAGCTCGAGGTCGTGCGCGACAAGCACGACAACGTCGTCATCGTCTGCTCGATCGAGAACCTCGACCCGATGGGAACGCACACGGGCGACTCCGTCACGGTCGCGCCGCAGATGACGCTTCCCGACGAGGCGTACCAGGAGTTGCGCGACGCGGCGATCGCGGTCATCCGCGCGGTCGGCGTCGACACCGGCGGGTCGAACATCCAGTTCGCGCGCTCGCGCGAGACCGGCGACGTGCGCGTGATCGAGATGAGCCCGCGCGTGTCGCGCTCGTCCGCGCTCGCGTCGAAGGCGACCGGGTATCCGATCGCGAAGGTGGCGGCGAAGCTCGCCGTCGGGTACACGCTCGACGAGATCCCGAACGACCTGACCGGCACGACGCCGGCGAGCTTCGAACCGAC
>JAFALP010000209.1 GCA_019234175.1 Actinomycetota bacterium
GGGCGGCCGGCCAGGGGCTGAAGAACATGCGCGCCCGCGCCGCCTCGATCGACGGCGGGTTCTCCCTCATCTCCATCCCCGGAGGGGGAACCGCCCTCGAAGTCGTCCTGCGCACGTAGTCTCCCCCGCGTGGGAGGGATTCCCGCCAGCGAGCTCGCCGACCGCCGCGCGCGGCTGCTCGAGCACGTCCGCGGCGAGGGGCTCTCCGGGTACGTGCTCTTCGGCGCGGACTCCGTCCAGTACTTCACGGGCTTCTCGTTTCTCTCCAACGAGCGGCCGGTCGTCTACGCGGAGAGCGTCGGAGGCGACTCGACGATCTTCGTCCCCGAGTTCGAGGTGGAGCGGACGCGAGCCGAGTCGTCGTTCGAGCGCATCGACGACTATCCGGAGTACCCCGGGCTCGAGCACCCGATGCGGATCTTCGCCCGCGTGCTCGACGACGTCGGGATCGGCGAGGCGGTCGGCGCCGACCAGGACGGATATCCCGGGATCCTCGGCTACGAGGGGCCCCCGCTGAGCGAGGTCACCGGCGCCTCCGTGAAGCCACTCGCGCACGTGATCGAGTCGATGATGCGCCGCAAGAGCGAGAACGAGCTCGAGCTCATCCAGCTGAGCGGGCACTGGTGCGCGTATGCGCACCGGCTTCTGCAGGAGTACACGCGTCCCGGCGCGACCGAGGCGGAGGCGAGCCTGCGCGCCGGACAGGAAGCGACGCTCGCGCTGCTGAAGGACCGCGGCGACGTCGGAGGGCTGTCGTCGTCGGCCGGCGTGTCCGCCGGCTACCGCGGGCAGATCGGCAAGCGGAGCGCGTGGGCGCACGCGGTCGCGCACGACATCGAGTTCCAAGCCGGCGACATGCTCGTCTCCGAGACGAGCGCGCCCATCTGGGGCTACAACGCCGAGCTCGAGCGCGGCATGGTGATCGGCAAGCCGACCGACCGGCAGCGGGAGCTCTTCTCCCACGTCGTCAACGCGCAGGAGGCGGCGTTCGAGGCGATCCGCCCCGGCGCGACATGCGCCGACGTCGACGGCGCGGTCATGCGCTACTTCGAGGCCAACGACCTGCTGCCGTTCTGGCGGCAGCACACCGGCCACGGCATCGGACTGCGCAACCACGAGGCGCCCTTCCTCGACCTCGGCGACCACACGGTGCTCGAGCCGGGGATGGTCTTCACCGTCGAGCCCGGGCTGTACGACGACGAGATCGGCGGCTTCCGCCACTCGGACACGGTCGCCGTCACCGAGGACGGCATGAAGCTGCTGACCGACTACCCGCGCGACATCGAGAGCCTCACGCTCGAAACGTGATCGTCTCGCGCTCGCCGCTCTCTCCCGAGCGGACGATGGTGTCGCAGATCTCCGACGCGCGGTAGCCGTCCTCGAAGTCCGCGGCGTACGGACGCACGTCGTGCTCGCCGGCGACGGCGGCGAGGAAATGGTGCAGCTCGTGCACGAACGTATCGCCCCAGCCGATGATGTGGCCCGGCGGCCACCACCACTGCCAGAACGGATGATCGGTCTCGGAGACGAGCACGGTCTTGAAGCCGCGCGCCCCGTCGCCGTCGGCGCGGAAGACCTGCAACTCGTTCAGGCGCTCCATGTCGAACGCGAGCGATCCCTTCGTGCCGTTGATCTCCCACTGGAACGCGTTGCGCCGCCCGTTGGCGAAGCGCGTCGCCTCGAGCGTCCCCACGGAGCCGTTCGCGAACTCCACCGCGGCCTCGACCGCGTCGTCGACCTTGCGGCCGGGGATGAACGTGTGCGCGAAGCCGGACACGGTGGAGAGCTCGCCGTTGAGGAAGCGTGCGAGGTCGACGACGTGCGTCATCAGGTCGCCGAGCGCGCCGGAGCCCGCCTCGTCGGGATGGAAGCGCCACGTGTCCAGCGACGCGTCGTCGCCCCAGTCCTGCAGATAGCGGCCGCGGAAGTGCCGCACCTCTCCCAGCTCGCCGGCGTCAATCATCTTCCGGGCGAGCCGGACGGCGGGGACGAAGCGGTAGTTGAAGGCGCACATGTGCTTCACGCCGGTGGCGGCGACCTGCTGCCAGATCTCGTAGGCCTCGTCGGCGTTGCGGCCGAGCGGCTTCTCGCAGACCACGTGCTTGCCCGCGCGGGCGGCCGCGATCGTCGGCTCGGCGTGCAGCGAGTTGGGGCCCCCGTTGTCGAACAGCCCGATGCGCTCGTCGGCGACGAGGTCGCGCCAGTCGGTCGTCGCGTAGTCGAAGCCGTAGCGGAGCGCCGCCTCGCCGACCGCCTCCTCGTTGCGGCCGGCGATGCCGACGAGCAGCGGGTCGAGCGGCGGCGGCCACGTGATGTACCGGATCTTCTTGAACGCGTTCGAGTGGGCCTTGCCCATGAACGCGTAGCCGAGCATCCCCACGCCGATCTCCGCCATTCCGCGATAGTACGCACATGGTGAAGTGGGGAATCGTCTCGACCGCGCTGATCAACGAGAAGGTGATCCCGGGCGCGCACGCCTCGGACAAGGTGGAGCTGATCGCCATCGCGAGCCGCGACCAGGCGCGCGCCGACGCGTACGCGCAGACCTGGGAGATCCCGCGCGCGTACGGCTCCTACGAGGCGCTGCTCGAGGATCCCGACGTCGAAGCGGTCTACATCTCCCTCCCGAACAACCTGCACGTGGAGTGGTCGATCAAGGCGCTCGAGGCCGGGAAGCACGTCCTGTGCGAGAAGCCGTTCGCGCGGCACGCGGCGGAGGTCGAGGCCGCCTTCGACGCCGCAGACCGGGCGGGGCTGCTCCTGAGCGAGGCCTTCATGTACCGGCACAACCCGCAGACGAAGCGGCTCGTCGAGCTCGTCA
>JAFALP010000073.1 GCA_019234175.1 Actinomycetota bacterium
AGGAAGTCGCGCAGCTCGTCCTGGAAGCGCTGCACCTGCGGCGTCGGGATGTCGTCGAGGTAGCCGTGGATGCCGGCGTAGATGGCGACGACCTGCTCCTCCATCGGCCACGGCTGGTACTGCGGCTGGTTGAGCGTCGCCACCATCTTCTCGCCGCGGGTCAGCGCCTGCTGCGTCGCTTTGTCCAGCTCGGAGCCGAACTGCGCGAACGCCTCCAGCTCGCGATACTGCGCGAGATCGAGGCGCAGTCGGCCGGCCACCTTCCGCATCGCCTTCGTCTGCGCGGAGCCGCCGACGCGCGACACCGAGATGCCGACGTTCACGGCCGGGCGGACGCCCGAGTAGAAGAGGTCCGACTGCAGGAAGATCTGCCCGTCGGTGATGGAGATGACGTTCGTCGGGATGTAGGCCGACACGTCGCCTGCCTGCGTCTCGATGACCGGCAGCGCCGTCAGCGAACCGGAACCGAGTTGGTCGTTCAGCTTGCACGCGCGCTCGAGCAGCCGCGAGTGCAGGTAGAAGACGTCGCCCGGGAACGCCTCGCGGCCGGGCGGGCGGCGCAGCAGCAGCGACAGCTGCCGGTAGGCGTCCGCGTGCTTCGAGAGGTCGTCGTACATGACGAGCGCGTGCTTGCCGTTGAAGAGGAAGTACTCGCCCATCGCGCAGCCGGCGAACGGGGCCATCCACTTGATCGGCGCCGCCTCGCTGGCGGCGGCGGTGACGATGGTCGTGTACTCCATCGCGCCCGCGTCGCGCAGGCGCTCGTAGATACCCGCCACCGTCGACTCCTTCTGGCCGATGGCGACGTAGATGCAGTGCACGTCCGTGTCGCGCTGGTTGAGGATCGTGTCGATGAGGATCGCCGTCTTGCCGGTGGAGCGGTCGCCGATGATCAGCTCGCGCTGGCCGCGGCCGACGTTCGTCATCGAGTCGATCGACTTGATGCCCGTGGCAAGCGGCTCCTTCACCGGCTGGCGCGCGATGACGCCCGGCGCCTTGAACTCGAGCGGCCGCTGCTCGCTCGACTCGATCGGCCCCCGGCCGTCGAGCGGATTGCCGAGCGGATCGACGACGCGGCCGAGCAGGCCCTCGCCGACGGGAACGCTCGCGACGCGCCCTGTGCGGCGCACGGGCTCGCCCTCGCTGACCTGCTCCCACTCGCCGAACAGCGCGACGCCGACCTGGTCCTCCTCCAGGTTGAACGCGAGGCCGACGACGCCGTGCTCGAACTCGAGCATCTCGAGCGCGACGCAGTTCTCGAGGCCGTAGACGCGCGCGATCCCGTCGCCGATCGTGAGGACGGTGCCGACCTCCGCGAGGTTCGTCTCGACGTCGTACTGCTCGATCCGCTGGCGGAGGATCGACGTGATCTCTTCAGGGCGCAGCTTCAAGGGATCTCCTTATCCGGTCGCGCCGGCAAAGCCGGCACGACCTCTTCTGGTCGGCGTCGCAAGCAACGCCTCATCTCCTCACGAGGTCGTGTCTGAGTCGTTCCAATCTGCCGCGGACGCTCGCGTCGACGCGGTACGAGCCCGCCTGCAAGACGATGCCGCCGATGAGGTCCGGGTCGACGGTGCGCGTCGCCTCGACCTTGCGGCCGGACGCCTTCTCGATCTGCGCGACGATGTCCTTCGCTTCCTTGTCGGTGAGCTCGCGCGCGGTCGTGAGCTCGACGGTGAGGCGGCGCTCCTCGCGCGCCATCAACCGCTCGAACTCCGCCGCGATCTGCTCGATCTCCCCCGCGCGGCCCTTCTCGGCGACGAGCATGAGGAAGTTCTTGAAGATCGGCTGATCGTCGCCGGCGAGGTCGGCGAGGATGCGCGCCTTCTCCGTCGACTCGAGCTGCGGGTTGCGCAGGACTTCGCGCAGCTCCGGCGTCTGCTCGATCGCGGCGGCGAAGTCGGCCAGGTCCTCGTGCACCTTCGCGAGCTTGCCGTCCTCCTTGGCGGCGCCGAAGAGCGCTTCGGCGTAGATGCGCTGTGCGGCGGCTATGCCGACTCCTCCAGGCGCGAGAAGTCGAGCGAGTCGACCGCCTCGCTGATGAGGGCGCGGTCACTGTCGGCGTCGAGCGTGCGGCCGACGACGCGCGAGACCGCCTCGAGCGTCAGGTCGGCGACCTCGTTGCGGATCTCTTCGAGGCCCCGCTGCACGGCGGACTCGATCTCCCTGCGCGTCTCGTCGAGCCGGCGCTGCCGCTCGGCCTCGGTCTCCTCGCGCATGCGCTGCTCCATCGACTCGCGCGTCTTGCGCGCCTCGCCGAGGATCTCCTCGGCCTGGCTTCGAGCCTGGCCGATCAGCTGCCTGTGCTCCTCCAGCAGGTTCCGCGCCTCGTCGCGGGCCTTGTCCGCCTCCTCGATCGAGCGGCGGATCTGCTGCTGGCGCTCGTCGATGAGGTTCTGGATCGGACCGAACGCGTACCTGCGCAGGACGAAGACGACGATCACGAAAAAGATGATCGTCCAGATCATCAACCCCGGGATGATCTTGGTGAGCGGGCTGGAGGCTGCGACGAGCATCTACTTGACGAGCACGAAGCCGAGGAAGCCGCCGACGAGGCCGTAGAACACGACAGCCTCGGTGAGTGCGAAGCCGAGCCACATGATCCCCTGCAGCTCGCCGCGCAGCTCGGGCTGGCGGGCGACGGACTGGATCATCGAGCCGAACACCGTGCCGATGCCGATGCCGGCGCCGAGCGAGCCGAGGCCCATGCCCAGACCGAAGCCGAGCGCCTGAGCGGCCTTGATCGTGGATGACGTTGCTGCGAGCACGTGAAGCACCGGTTCCTCCTTAGTGGTCCGGCTCGATCGCGGAGCCGATGTAGATGGCTGTAAGGGCGGCGAAGATGAACGCCTGGATGGTGACGACGATGATGACTTCGAACAGATAGAAGGCGATGCCGATCGGGATCGACACGAACGCCGTGATCCAGAACGTGATCCCGCTGAGGATGAAGAGCAGGCCGATCGAGACGAGGATCAGCATGTGGCCGGCGAGCATGTTCGCGTAGAGCCGGACGCTCAGGCTGACGACGCGGAACACGTGCGAGATGGTCTCGAGCACCGCCATCGCCGGAACCATCGCCTTCGGCACACCGGCGGGGACGAAGCTCTTGAAGTACTTGATGCCGTTGTAGCGGAGCCCCTCGATGTGCGTGAAGAGCACGGTGAGGACGGCGAGCACGAGCGTCACCGAC
>JAFALP010000123.1 GCA_019234175.1 Actinomycetota bacterium
ATCTGGCCGACCCAGGAAGAGGTGCGTGACCTGGTTACGAAGTCGATTACGCCTGAACTCTTCGCGGAGAACTACGGGCATGTCTTCGACGGCGACGAACACTGGCGTTCCCTCCCCGATACCGAGGGCGAGCTTTTCAACTGGAACCCTGACTCGACCTATATCCAGGAGCCGCCCTTCTTCCATGATATGTCGCCTGAAGCCCAGGGCGTGAAAGACATTCATGGCGCGCGCGCGCTGGCTGTGATGGACGATTCGATTACCACCGATCACATCTCCCCGGCGGGCAATTTCAGCCCGAACAGTCCTGCTGGCAAGTACCTGATCGAGCATGGCGTGGAGAGACGCGACTTCAACACGTATGGCGCACGGCGCGGCAATCATGAAGTGATGGTGCGCGGTACCTTCGCCAACATCCGGCTGCGCAATCTGCTCGTGCCGGGCGTCGAGGGCGGCTATACGCTGCACCTGCCCGATGGCAAGCAGACCACTATCTTCGAGGCCGCGGAGCGGTATCGCACCGAAAACGTCCCGCTCATCGTCATCGCCGGCAAGGAGTACGGCTCCGGCTCGTCGCGCGACTGGGCGGCGAAGGGGCCGAACCTCCTCGGCGTGCGCGCGGCGATCGCGGAGTCGTACGAGCGCATCCACCGCTCCAACCTCCTGATGATGGGCGTGCTGCCGCTGCAGTTCATGGACGGCGAGAGCCGCGAGTCGCTCGGGCTCACCGGGCGCGAGGAGTTCTCCGTCCTCGGCGTCGACGACGGCGAGGCGGACGAGGTGACGGTGCGCGCGGACGACCGGGAGTTCCGCGCGCGCGTTCGCCTGGACACGCCGCGCGAGCGGGAATACTTGCGCCATGGCGGGATCCTCCAGTACGTCCTCCGCCGGCTCCTCGCCGGCTGACGCGCTCTGGCGCGCCGTCGGCCGGGCGGCAGGCCCGGTGGGCGAGATGACGCCGCTCCTGGAGAAGGTGCGGGACGCCGCGTGGAAGATCACGGCGCGTGACGTCGAGGGACTGACGGCCGACGAGCTGTACGAGGCGGTGCTCCCGGTCGCCTTCGCCGCGGCCGACGAGAAGCGCCGCCGGGCGCACGAGGCCGTCGATGCACACTGAGCTCCGCTATCCGCCCGAGATGCAGGCGGTGATCGACGAGATGGAGGCGCGCGACGGGTACGTCTCCGACATCTCGCGCGCGCTCCGCTTCCGGCCGGAGCTCTTCGGCGAGCCGGTGTCCGCGTACTTCCAGCAGGTGATGAAGGGCCCGTCGGACTGGACGGAGGGCGAGCGCGAGCTCTTCGCCGCGTTCGTCTCCAAGCTCCGGCAGTGCCCCTTCTGAACGGAGGCCCACGCCGCGGTCGCGGCGTATGCCTTCGGCGACGCGGAGACGGTCGACGCCGTTCTCGACGACTATGAGCGTGCGCCGATCGACGAGAGGCTGCGCGGCGCGCTGCATTTCCTCGCCACGCTCGATCCCGGGCGCGCGCTCGCGGCCGGTGTCTCCAAGCAGGCGCTGCACGACGCCGCCGACGTGCAGGCGGGGTTCGAGATGATCACGCGCTTCGCCGACGCCGTCGGCGCGACGCCGCACTCGAAGCAGGGCCTCACCCGCGCGCAGGCGATCGCGCACGAGGGCCGCTTCTTCGACATCGGCTACGCCTAGGGCGCGCCGATGACGCCGACCTTGTAGCCCTTCGACTTCAGGTCGGCGGTCGCCTTCTCGGCGGCCTTCACCTTCGCCGAGCTCTCGAGCTTCGAGACGATCCCCGCCGCGCCTGCCGGATTCGTCTTCACCTGCTCGAGCGCGGCGCTGATGGCGCGGAAGGCGGCGACGATGGCGGCGTTGTCCGCCACCGCGTCCTTCGGCGGCTTGATCTTCTGGAGGTCGTCGGCGGCGGCGTTCACGGCGGTCTCGGCGGCGTCGACGCTCTTCACGAAGGCGGCGAGCGACGCGGGCGACTTCGTGATCCCGGTCACCGACTTCTGCACGGAGTTCCCGTCCGACTGGAGGTGCTGGTCGTACGCAGGCTTGGACAGGCTGCTGCTGCCGCCGCACGCGGCGAGCACGAGGACCGCGACGAGTAGGAGGGCCAGCCGCTTCACGACCCGCGTAGCCTACCCGGGTGCGCGAAGACACTCCCAGCTGGGGCGTCGACCCCGTACCGCCGCGCCTGCAGGTGCTCAGCGGCCTGGACTCGACGCTGCTGTGGGGGAACCTCTCGGTCTCCCTCCTCGTCATCGTCATCGGCGCGCTGCTCGTGCCGGCGCTCTCGTTGAAGGACGCGCTGCTCGCGATCCTGGTCGGCGCCGTGGCGGGAAACGCGCTCCTCGGCGTGGCGGCGCTCATCGGCGCCGACGCGCGCGTGCCGGGGATGGTCCTCCTGCGCGCGCCGCTCGGCCGCCGCGGCTCCTTCCTGCCCACCGGCCTCAACGTCGCGCAGAACGTCGGCTGGTCGACCTTCGAGCTGATCATCATCGCCACCGCCGCCGGTGCCGTCTCGCAGCACCTGTTCCACTGGGAGGGGAAGTGGCTGTGGACGCTCGTCTTCGGCGCGCTCAGCTGGGGGCTCGGGATGCTGGGGCCGATCGGGTTCGTCCGCCGCTACCTGCGCAAGTTCGCATCGTGGGCGCTCCTGTTCTCGATGGCGTACCTCACCTACTGGGCGATCTCGAAGTCGCATCTGCACGCGTTCTGGGCGCGGCCGGGGAAGGGCGGCTTTCCCGCATTCGGGCAGGCGGTCGACCTCGTCATCGGGAGCATCGTCTCCTGGACGCCGCTCGCCGCGGACTACACGAGGTTCTCGCGCACGCGGCGCGGAGCCGCGCTCGGCGCGGGCGTCGGCTACCTCGTGCCCACCATCTGGTGCGTCGGCCTCGGCGTGCTCATCGTCCTCGCGCGTGGTGTCTCCGACGCGCAGGCGCTTCCCGCCGCGGTCGCGACGGCGGGCGGCGTCGCGCTGGCGGCGCTCGCGGCGATCACCATCGACGAGAGCGAGAAGGCGTTCGCCGACATCTACTCGACCGCGGTGTCCCTGCAGAACTTCCTGCCGCGGGTCTCCCAACGCGTCCTCATCACGCTCGTGTCGGCGGTCGCGACCGGGCTCGCGCTCGCGCTCGACCTCGGCAACTACCAGAACTTCCTCTACCTGCTCGGGTCGTTCTTCGTCCCGCTCTTCGGCGTGCTCGTCGCCGACTGGCTGTCGCGGCGCGCGCACTATTCGGTGACGGACGTGTTCAACGACACGGAGTGGCGGCCCGGCGCGCTCGTCGCGTGGCTCGCCGGCTTCGCGCTGTACCAGTGGCTGTCGCCGGTGGGCCCGCACTGGTGGACGAGCATCGTCGCGCACACGCATCCGCAGAACGTGGACTTCACCGCGTCGCTCCCGAGCTTCGCGGCCGCGTTCGCACTCACCCTGCTGTTCAAATCGGTGTCGCTCGGTGTCGATCGCCGTCGTCGGACATCTCTCGCGTGACCTGATCGCGGGTGGGCCGCCGCGCATCGGCGGCCCGCCCTGGCACGCGGCGCGAGCGCTGATCGCGCTCGGCGTCGACGCGCGCCTCGTTGCGAAGTGCGGCGAGGCTGACGCGGTCGACTTCAGCCGGCAGCTGGAGACCCTCGGGCTCCCCTTCGACCTCGCGGTGGGCGAGCGGACGACGGCGTTCTCGTTCTCCTACGACGAGAACGGCATCCGCACGATGGCGGTCGACGAGGTCGGCGACCCGTGGCGCAAGGGCGAGCTCGCGCTCGCCGGCGTCGACTGGCTGTACGTGGCGCCGCTCCTGCGCGGCGAGATCGACGTCGGTTCCGTCGCCGACGGGCGGCACGTGCTTCTCGACGGCCACGGGCTCGTCCGCGTGCCCGAGCCGGGCCCGCTCCAGCTCGACGGCGACTTCGACCGGCGCTCGCTCCGGCACGTGCAGATGCTGAAGCTCGCCGAGGAGGAGGCGGCCGTCGCCGGCCCCGTCGACGTTCCCGAGCTGATCGTCACGCATGCGGCGCGCGGGGCGACCGTGCAGGGCATCCTCGTGCAGGCC
>JAFALP010000417.1 GCA_019234175.1 Actinomycetota bacterium
CGGCGCGCTCCAGGCTCGGATCGTCTTCTACGGGCTGCTCGGGAACGTCACCGGGGTCCTCAACGTGACGAACCTCGGTTCGGGGAGCTACTCGAGCTGGGCGCCGACCTCGGATCTGACCTCCATCCTCGCCCTTCCGCTCGCAACCTTTTCGGCCCAGCTCCAGCTCACGAACACGGGCTCGAGCGGCTCCTGGCAGGTCGACGACGTCTTCGTCGATCCCTGCGGGATGCGCGGCTAGTCAGACTGCGGCGAGCGCGCGATCGCGCGCGGCGTCGACGAGCGACGCAAGCACCAGAGCACCGTCCGCCGACCCCAGCAACGGGTCGACGGCGTGCTCCGGATGCGGCATGAGGCCGAGGACGTTGCCTTCCGCGTTGCAGACGCCGGCGATGTCGTCGACGGAGCCGTTCGGGTTGTCGCGGTAGCGGAACACCACCTGCGCCGGGTCGAGATCGCGTGGCGGGACGTAGCGGCCGTCGCCGTGCTTCACCGGGATGACGATCGTCGAGCCGCTCTCGCAGCGGGACGTGAACGGCGTGTCGGCACGCTCGACGCGGAGCGGGACGTCGCGGCACACGAACCGAAGCGACTCGTTCCGAAGCAGCGCGCCGGGGAGCAGCCCCGCCTCGCACAGGATCTGGAACCCGTTGCAGATGCCGAGCACGAGCCCGCCGTCCCCTGCGAAGGCGCGGACGGCCGCGGTCGCAGGGGAAAAGCGCGCGATCGCGCCGCACCGCAGATAGTCCCCGTACGAGAACCCCCCCGGGAGGACGACGGCGTCGAGCGCCGGAAGCTCCGCCTCCTCGTGCCACACCGGCACCGCCTCCGCGTCGAGCGCCGCGAGCGCCCACAACGCATCGCGGTCGTCCTGCGATCCCGGATAGGTGACGACGCCGATGCGCGGCTGCGGGCTAGCCATGCAGTTCGATCTCATACGACTCGATGAGTGGGTTCGCGAGCAGCTGCGCGCACATGCGCTCCACCTGCTCGCGCGCCGCCGCCTCGTCGTCGCCGGGGACCTCGAGGTCGACGACCTTGCCGACGCGCGCGCCGCGCACCGCGAAGCCGAGATGTCCCAGTGCGCGCTCCACCGCCTCGCCCTGCGGATCGAGGATGCCCCGCTTCGGGCGGACGACGACGGTCGCCTTCACCCGAGCACGACCGACGGGTTGCGCAGGTACGCGTCGAATGGGATCGTCGTCAACCGCTCGAACGCCTCGACGTACTTCGCGCGGGTCGCCTCGACGACGTCGGCCGGCAGCTCGGGCCCCGGGTACGTCTTGTCCCATCCGGTCGTCTCCGCGTAGTCGCGGACGAACTGCTTGTCGAAGCTGTCCTGGGCGCGCCCCGGCTCGTACGCGTCGCCCGGCCAGAAGCGCGACGAGTCCGGCGTCAGCGCCTCGTCGCCGAGGACGAGATGGCCGTGCGGATCGAGGCCGAACTCGAACTTCGTGTCGGCGATGATGATCCCGGCGCCCCATGCGTGCTCGGCCGCCGTGCGGTAGAGCAGGATCGCGACCTCCTCGACCTCCCGTAGGCGCGCCTCGCCCACGAGCTCCGCCGCCTGGTCGCGGGTGATGTTCTCGTCGTGCCCCGTCTGCGCCTTCGTCGCCGGCGTGAAGATCGGCGCCGGCAGCTTGTCCGACTCGCGGAGCCCGGCCGGAAGCTCGTGGCCGGAGGTCAACCCGGTGCGCTGGTAGTCCTTCCAGCCGGAGCCGGCGAGGTATCCGCGCACGACGCACTCGATCGGGAGCATGTTCAGCTTCGTGCACTCCATCGACCGGCCGTCCTCGCGGATGGCGAGCATGTGGTTCGGCACGATCGCGTGCAGCAGCTGGAACCAGAAGCCGGACAAGCCGGTCAGCACGCGCCCCTTGTCCGGGATCTCCGTCGGGAGGATGACGTCGAAGGTCGAGATGCGGTCGCTCGCGACGAGCAGCAGGCGCTCGTCGTCGAGGGCGTAGATCTCGCGGACTTTTCCGGACGCGACGTGCGTGGCTTCAGACATGCGCAGGCTCCTTCAGGCGGTTGAGGATGGTGTCGACGTGCTTCGTGTACGCGTCGAGGTCGAAGACGGCGCCGA
>JAFALP010000134.1 GCA_019234175.1 Actinomycetota bacterium
GACGAACGTCTTGCCGGGAAGGACGATTGCCCCGTCGCCCTCGATCTGCGAGGCGACGCTCGCGCGCAGCGACAGCTCCATGTCCGTGGCCGCGACTCGCAGCTCGCCGCCGCGCGCTTCCAACAGGATTCCCGAGAGGATCTGCACGGACGTCCGGGTGGAGAGAGCGCGCGCGACCACGCCCAGCGCCTGGGCGAGCTCGTCCTGTGCGCACGTAATCCTCAATCCAGCCCCCACCACGATGTCAGTCTCAATCATCTAGAAAACCTCGTAGGAGTAGTAGGGAGTGTGGAGGGCGGGGACAAGCGCCGTCTCTCGCTTGGTCAGGGCCTTTGGGGACGTGTACAGCCGTGGGGACAAGTTTTGCGGTTCCACAGGACGTCTGCCTAACGGACCTGTTTGACGCGAGCTGTGAGCTCCTGGACGAGGTTGTACACAGACCTGTCCTCACGGATCAAACGGGCGATCTTGGACGTTGCGTGGATGACGGTGGTGTGGTCGCGCCCGCCGAACTCCTTGCCGATCTTCGGCAGCGACGAGTCGGTGAGCTCACGCGAGAGGTACATCGCCACCTGCCGTGGGTAGACGATGTTCTGCGAACGCTTGTCGCCGCAGAGCTCCTCGAGCGAGAGGCTGAAGCGCTCCGCCACCAGGTCCTGGATGCGCTTGATGGAGACCTCGGCCGCCTCGCCCTGCGGGAACACGTCCTTGAGGACGTCCTGCGAGAGCTCGACCGACATGGAGCGGCCGGTGAGCGAGGAGAACGCGACGACACGCGTGAGCGCGCCCTCGAGCTCGCGGATGTTCGTGGAGACGCGGCCGGCGATGAAGGTCAGCACCTCCGGCTCGGGGACGTGGATCCCGTCCGTCTTCACCTTCTTGCGCAGGATGGCGATGCGCGTCTCCAGGTCGGGCGGCTGGATGTCGGTGTTCAGCCCCCACTCGAAGCGGCTGCGCAGCCGTTCCTCGAGCGTGGCGATGTCGCGCGGCGGCCGGTCGCTGGACATGACGATCTGCGAGCCGGCCTCGTACAGCGAGTTGAACGTATGGAAGAACTCCTCCTGGATGCGCTCCTTGTGCTCGAAGAACTGCACGTCGTCGATCAGGAGCACGTCGTAGGTGCGGTAGCGCTGCTTGAAGCCCTCGATGCGCTTGTCGCGGAGGGAGTTGATGAAGTCGTTCATGAACGTCTCGCTCGTGACGTAGCGGACGCTCATCTCGCGCGAGTGCTCGCTCACGTACTGCGCGACCGCCTGCAGGAGGTGCGTCTTCCCGAGGCCGGTGCTGCCGTAGATGAAGAGCGGGTTGTAGGCCTGCGCCGGCGCCTCCGCCACCGCGAGCGCGGCTGCGTGCGCGAAGCGGTTGGACGACCCGATGACGAACGAGTCGAAGGTGTACTTCGCGTTGAAGCCGCCGCTCTCGGGCCGGTGCGGCACCAGCCGCTCGACCGGCGCCGGCCGCTGTTGCTGCGCGGGCGGGGACTGCGGCTGCGGGTCGCCCGCGTCGGCGACCGGGACGACCTGGAGCTCGATCGCCCGGTCCGCGCCCGTGAGGTCGCGGATCGCGGCGGTGATCAGCTCGAGGAAATGGCTCTCGATCCAGTCGCGCGTGAAGTCGTTCGGCACCGCGAGGACGAACACGGAGTCGTCGAGCGACACGCCCGCGGTGTGGGCGAACCAGGTGCCGTACGTCGTGTCGTTGAGGGCGCTCCTGAGCCGACCGGATACGTCGTTCCACAGGCTCTCTGCAGTCAGCTCGATTTGGTCCGCCACCCCGCCGCGCGCTCCTCCCTCGTGAACCGAGCGCCGACACTAGCAGGGGCCGAAAACGGGGCAAAAACCCCCGTCTGTGCAGGCACTTTCACACCCCTCCGAATCCCTCCACACCTGTGGACGACAGTGGGGGAAACTCTCACTCTCCGCACCGTTGAGCGGTGACAGCCTGTGGACAAGTCGGTGGACGACCGGCGGCTATACTGGCCGCTCGCCGCCGGTCACGGCACCGGCAAAACGTGCCTCTTTCGACTCTTTTTCACTGTGAAGCGGACCTACCAGCCAAACGTACGCCGCCGCAAGCGGAAGCACGGCTTCCGCGCGCGGATGGCGACGCGCGCCGGACGGATGATCCTGAAGCGGCGCCGGCTCAAGGGCCGCACGAAGCTGTCGGCGTAAGCAACCCGCGTACGCTTACGGCATGAAGCGCGCGAATCGCCTGTCCCGTTCACGGGACTTCGATGCCGTGTACCGGCAGGGCCGCTCGGTGTCCTCGCGCTTCCTCGTCCTCTACTGGTTCGGGCAGGAGGAGCCGGCGGCGCCGCGCTTCGGCCTGTCCGTGCCGAAGGCGGTCGGCAACGCCGTCGCGCGCAACAAGCTGAAGCGCCAGCTGCGCGAGGTGTGGCATGCGCGGCTCGACCGGGTCCCGGCCGGACGCGACTACGTGCTCATCGTCCGCCCAGGCGTCGCCGAGGCGGCGACTGCGAACGGCTTCGACTGGCTGGGCGAGCGCGTGGACGAGGTGCTGGCGATGACGCAGGCGGCGGCCTGATGTACCGCGTCGGCGTGGCCGCGGTGTGGTTCTACCGCATCACGTGGGGCGCGCTCTTCCCCACGACGTGCAAGTACCACCCGTCGTGCTCGCAGTACGCGATCGACGCCGTGCGGCAGAAGGGGCTCGTGCGCGGGAGCGCGCTCGCCGGCTGGCGGCTGCTCCGGTGCAACCCGTGGAGCAAGGGAGGGTTCGACCCCGTCCGATGACGCACCTCGCCCTCCTCGTCTTCTCGCCGATCACGCCGCTCGAGCACGCGGCGAGGCACGTCCTCAACTGGCTGCACTACTCCATTGGCCTGCCGTGGGCGTGGTCGATTGTCGCGCTCACGATCATCGTCCGGATGCTGCTCGTGCCGCTCACGGTGCGGCAGATCCACTCGATGCAGAACCTGCAGCGCTTCGCGCCGCAGATGAAGGAGATCCAGAAGAAGTACAAGAGCGACAAGCAGAAGCAGAACGAGGAGTTGATGAAGTTCTACCGCGAGAACAACATCAACCCGGCCGCCTCGTGCCTGCCGATGCTGTTCCAGCTGCCGGTTTTCATCGCGCTCTACTACTCGCTGAAGAGCTTCGCGAGGCACCCGCCGGCGGGGCACCAGGACTTCTCGTTCCTGCACTTCGTCCCCTCGATCGCCGCGCACACGACGACGCACTGGGGCGGATACATCCTTCTCATCGTCTATGTCGCGAGCCAGATGGCGTCGACGCTGTTCATGTCGGCGACGGCGGACAAGACGCAGCGCGCGCTGTTCATGATCATGCCGCTCGTCTTCGTGTTCATCATCGCGCGCTTCCCCGCCGGCCTCGTCCTCTACTGGGTGACGACGAACCTGTGGACGGTGGGCCAGGGGTTGATCACGCGGCGGCTCATGCCGAAGACCCCGCCGCCGGATCTGTTCAAGCGCAGCTCGCGCACGCCGCCGAAGAGCGACACCGACGAGGGCGGCGGCGGGGAGAACGGCTCCCAGCCGGAGGCCGCGTCGGCGCCGAAGCCGGCCGCCCCGCGCTCGGGGAACAGCCAGCCCCGCCGCGTGCGGCGGAAGAAGGGCACGGCCAGGCGGCGATGAGGGACGTGACCGTCGAAGCCACGGGGGAGACGGTCGGCGAAGCGAAGTGGGCAGCGCTGCGGGAGCTCGAGCGGCTCCACCCGGGCCTGGACAAGTCGGCGGTGCGCTTCGAGGTCGTCACCGAGGGCGAGCGCGGGCTGCTCGGCGTCGGCTATGCGCCGGCCCGCGTCGTCGCGGCGGTGCCCGAGGACTTCGTCGACACGGTTCCCGTCGACGACAGCGACGCGGCCGCGGACGTGCGCGGGCTCGTCACGCGGATCATCGCCGCGCTCGGGGTCGACGCACGTGTCGACGTGCGCGAGGACGACGAGGCGATCACGGCGACGTGCGTGGCGGACGACGCGGGCCTGTTGATCGGCCGGCACGGGCAGACGATCGACGCCGTCCAGTACGTGCTGAACGTCATCTCGCATCGGCGCGGTGACGAGCCGCGCAAGGAGGTGGTCGTGGACGCCGCCGGCTACCGCGAGCGCCGCCGCGCGACGCTCGAGTCGCTCGCGCTGCGTACGGCCGACCAGGTGCGCACAACGGGCGAAGAGGTCGAGCTCGAGCCGATGACCGCGGTCGAGCGCAAGGTCGTGCACCTGGTGCTGAAGGAGCGCGACGGCGTCGAGACGCGCTCCGAGGGGACGGAGCCGAACCGCTACGTCGTCGTCGCCCCCGCTCACTGAGTGGCTGCACGCGGTCGTCGCCACGCGCGGCATGACCGCCTTGCGCGACGAAGCGGACGCGCAGGCGATGCTCGTCGACGACGCGCTGCGCGGGGTGGACGTCGTCCGCGCGTTCGAGGGCGCGATCGTGGACGTCGGCTCGGGCGGCGGGTCGCCCGGGATCCCGCTCGCACACGCGCTTCCCGACCGTGAGGTGACGCTCCTCGAGGCCGAGCGCCGCAAGGCCGACTTCCTCGAGGGCTGGACGCCGCCGAATGCGCGGGTGATCTGGGGGCGCGCGGAGGAGCAGCCGGTGGACGAGTACGGCGTCGCCGTCGCGAAGGCGCTGGCGCCGCCGCCCGTGGCCGCCGAGCTCTGCCTCCCGCTCGTCCGGCCGGGCGGCGCGGTCGTCCTCTGGGTCGGCCCCACCGCCGACCTCTCCGTCGTGGCGCGCGTGTCCTCGCTCCTCGGCGGCGACGTCCCCGAGGAACGCGACGGGCTCGTTGTCGTGCGCAAGCTCGCGCCGACCCCTGCCGGCTTCCCGCGCCGCAGCGGCATGCCGAAGAAGCGCCCGCTCGCCTAGGCCTTGGCCGCCGTGCCGGTCCCGAGCCGGCGCAGGTGGGCGATGCCCGCACGCAGGAGCGCGAGCGTGCCGAATCGGTTCCCGTGCACGGAGGTCGCGTCGGACGCGGTCACGGCCTGCACGAGGACGTTGCCGACCACGGCCGCCGCGTCCGTGAGCCCGCGGCCGTTCAGCGAGCCCTCCAGCACCTGGCTGTCGCGCACGCCGGCGACGACGCCGACGATGTGCGTGTCGCGCGGGAGCGCCGGGTGGCGGAGGTCGGCGAGCGCGGCGGCGTGCGTCGGGAACACGTCCCACGCGATCGCGTCCTCCGGGTCGGGCCCGGCGACGGCGGCGGCCACGCGGCCGACGACGTGGTAGCGCCTGCCGTTCGCGCTCACGTCGAGGACGCCGGTGCGGGCGGACGTGAAGCCGAACTCGGCCGGGAGCTCCGAGGGCAGGAACGGCGCGTTCAGGAGCTCCGACAGCGTGCGCTGCGGTGACGCGGCGAGGGCCGCAGAGGCGAGAATCGCTGGCAATCCGGTCATTCCGCAGCCCACCTCCCCTGTCCGGGGCTGCAGCGAGAATGCCCGTATGGCGCGAATCTACGCCTTGGCGAATCAGAAGGGCGGCGTCGGCAAGACGACGACCGCGATCAACCTCGCCGCGTGCCTCGCCGAGGCCGGCGAGCGGGCGCTCGTCATCGACCTCGACCCGCAGGCGAACGCCACCTCCGGGCTCGGGATGCGCGCGAACGGGACGTCGAGCTACGACCTCCTCGACGGCGCTCCGCTCGCGGACCTCGCGAAGCACACCGCGTTCGCGAATCTCGATCTCGTCCCGGCCAAGCCCGACCTCGCCGGCGCGGTGGTCGAGCTCGCGGAGCGCGACGGCGGCGACCGCTACCTCGCGCAGGCGCTGGCGTCGGGTGCGTCCGCGTACGACTTCGTGTTCGTCGACTGCCCCCCGGCGATGGGCCCGCTCACCGTGAACGCGCTCGCCGCCGCCGACCGCGTGCTCGTGCCGGTGCAGGCCGAGTACTACGCGCTCGAGGGGCTGACGCAGCTGACGCAGTCCATCGAGCTCGTGCGGCGCCGTCTCAACCCGCGCCTCGGCATCGGCGGCGTGCTGCTGACGATGGTGGACTCGCGCACGCGGCTCTCGCAGGACGTCGAGGCGGAGGTGCGGCGCCATTTCGGGCCGCTCGTCTTCCGCGCGTCCGTCCCCCGCTCGGTGCGCTTGGCGGAGGCGCCGAGCCACGGTCTCCCGGGAATCGCCTACGACCGGCGGTCGGCCGGCGCCGAGGCCTACTGGAAGGTGGCGATGGAGCTTGTCGAGCGCAAGTAGACGAGGGCTCGGCCGCGGCCTCGAGGTGCTCGTGGGCGGGCTCGATCCCGGCTCGCCCGAGCTGATCGAGCTGTCGGTGGACGCCATCCACCCCAACCCGCGCCAGCCGCGCAAGCGCTTCGACGGCGAGGCCGGGTCCGGGCTCGCCGAGTCGGTGCGCGCGCAGGGGATCATCCAGCCGCTGCTCGTTCGGCCGCGCACGGCCGG
>JAFALP010000310.1 GCA_019234175.1 Actinomycetota bacterium
CTGCGAACCCCGCGTCGGTACCAGCCAGAGACGGATACTCGCCCTACCTCCGGTTCGGAAGTTGGGATCACGAACTGACGAGCTTGATCGCCGCCTACATGCGAGCGCATCGGCACGGCAGGTTCCTTGACGCCGGCGGCGGCAACGGGAACGGAAGCCGACACCTCGCGGGACGCTACGAGCACGTCGTCCTCGACATCGCCTCGGACGCCCCGGGCGCGATCATCGCTGACATGTGCGACTGCCCACAAGTCCCTGACGCGAGCTTCGACATCGTCTACTCGCTGAGCACATACGAACATCTTGAGAGGCCGTGGCGGGCTGCTGCCGAGACGTCGCGGATCTTGAGGCCCGGCGGTCTCGCGCTCGTTTCGACGTGCTTCGCGTGGCGCTTCCATCCCGTCCCCGGCGACTATTGGCGGTTCAGTCACATGGCGCTCGAACGGATCTTCGAGGACGCCGGGGTCGAGACGATCACTTCTGGCTATGACCTCCGAGCCCGGCGCAACGACTTGCGCGGAAAGCTGCCCGGCAACGCCGACGCCGTGCCCGTCGATGACCTTGGAGGGTTCCGGGAGAACTGGGGTGTCTATTACGCGGGACGAAAGCCCTAGCCGCCCCTCGATTTCGCCAAAGCCGCCTAGTAGTAGCTAGCCTGCGAGCGCGTCGAGCGCTGCAAGGGTCGCGCGCGCCTCGCGAAAGAGCGTGTCGCGCACCCCGGACGCGGTGACGTTTCCCTCGACGCTGAGGCGGAGCCATTCCTTGCGCGAGGGAATGACGTTCACGCCGCCGGCGGCGAAGATCCCGAAGGAGTCCGGGTTCCGGTCGAGGAACGCGTCGAGCGTGGCGTCGACGTGGGAGGTGCGGCCGAACGGATAGCTGATCCACGGAATCGGATCGAGTCCGTGTTCCACGAGGCGGCGTTCGTTCTCGAGGAGCTGGCGTTCGAGCTCCTCGTCGTCGAGATCGACGAGCGGCACGTGTCGGAGCGTGTGGTTCCCGACGGACCATCCGTCGCGCACGAGCTCGCCGAGCTCCTCGAACGTCAGATGCGCGCGAGGCCACGGCTCGTCGACGAGCGCCGACCACGCGCGCTCGACCGCGGCTTCGGTGCTGCCGGCGCGGTACGCGTCCTTGGACTCGGCCCACAGTTTCCTCGGATCGATGCCGAGCATCTCCGCCGTCTGCTCGGCGAGGCCGCGCCTGATCAGCTCGGCAAGAAGCAAGCGGTAGTGCGCGGCCTCCTGCGCGGCGAACGCGGCGCTCGCGAACACGGTCGGCCGGACGCTGTGCTCGGCGCAGACCGGAAGTGCCTGGGTCACGAGGTTCGTGTACCCGTCGTCGAACGTGATCGCGAAGTACGCCTTGTCCGCCGGCCCTTCGCGCAGAAGCTCGAACGCCTCCGGAAGCGTCGTCGGTGTGAGATGCGACGCGAGATACGCGACGTGCTCCCGGAAACGCTCGATCGGCGTCGCGATCTGCGCGAATGACATCTCCCACGGCTCGGCAACGGCGGCGTCGACGATCGAGTGATAGAGCAGGACGTAGACACCTGGAGGGATGCGCTCCGGCGCAAGCCTTCCGCGCAATCCGCGGCCGCGCGGCATGCGGTCGAGCGAACGCTGCACCGGGAAGAGCGTCTGCCCGTGACGCAGACGAAGATCTGCGACGGCTTCGACGAGGAGCGTGTGCGGTCCCCGGCGATAGACCTGCGTTCCGCTCTGGGATGTGAGCGCCGGCGACTCGCCCCGGTCACGCCGCACCGCCTGCTCGACGAGCGACTCGATCCCGACCAGGTACACCTCGGCCTGGCACTCCTCCAACCGTCGGGCCCCACGCGTGTCCACGTGGATGCGCTGCACGATCGGACCGTCGTCGACGCCCGCCGCGATCTCATGGATCGTGACCCCCACACGGTCGGTGCGGTCGTGGTAGAGCGCGAACTCCGCCGACGCGCCGCCGCCGTACCAGGGGAGCAGCCCGTAGTGCATGTTCAGCGCGCCCAGCTGCGGCAGCGACAGCCACGGCTCGCGCAGGATCTTCCCTCCGAAGACGAGCACGAGGTCGGGTCGCAACTCCTCGAGCCACGCCCCCGTCCCGGAGGAATTCGGATCGGGATCGAGCCGCACCCTCGTCCGGCGCGCGAGCTCGTCGAGATCTACAGGGGGAACCGTAAGGGCGGCTTCGAGCAGGGCATCGACCGACTCGTGCGGCCGAGCGCGATGGCGCGCGAGTCGGCGCTCGACGTCCAAGCTCGTCGGGGCGACCAGACGGCTGGCCGCCGTCCGGATGCGAGCCGAGACACCCGCCTTCGGACGCCGATCTGCGAACGTCTGCACGAGGACGCCGTCGGGCGGCCGACCGAGGCTTGCTTCGAGGAGCGCCAGAAGGAGCCGGTGCCGCACGCGCTGTCGCGTCGTGACCACGATGCGGAGCGCCACGGGCGCGAGCGTACACGGAAGATGCCACGGCTACCCTCAGGCCCGTGCTCGTATCGATCGTGACTCCGTCGCTGAACCAGGCGCACTATCTCCGCGAGGCGATCGAGAGCGTCCGAGCCCAGACGCATTCGCCGATCGAGCACATCGTCGTCGACGGCGGGTCGACCGACGGGACGCTGGAGCTCCTCGCGGGGTACGACGACGTCACGTGGTCGTCTGAGCCTGACCGCGGCCAGTCCCACGCCCTCAACAAGGGATTCTCACTCGCGCGCGGGGAGGTGCTCGGATGGCTCAACGCCGACGACGCGTACGAGCCCAACGCCGTGGCTGAGGCGATCCTCGCGCTCGAGGACGCGGGACTCGCGTACGCAGACGTCACCCGCGTGAACGACGACGGCGTCAACCCCAGACGCATCCGCTCACGTCCGACCTTCGACCTCTGGACCGAGCTCAACCTCGGCTGCGGCATCTACTCCCCCGCCGTCTTCTTCACGCGCCAGGCATTCGAGGCAGCAGGCGGACTCGACGAGAGTCTTCATCTGACGATGGACTACGACCTCTGGCTTCGGATCGGTCAACGGTTCCCCGTCCGGCACGTCGACTCGATCTGGGCGATCCAGCGCATCCACGACGACGCGAAGACGATCCGGCAGTACGACGACTTCTGGCCGGAGCGACTCGCCGTAAGCAGGCGGCACGGCGGTCGTCTCGTCTCGCCGCTGCTGATCACGCGGTACGTGCGGCCGCCCGCTGCTCAGCGTGCCGCGATCCGCGCGGCAGGCGCGGCGTACACGCTGCTGGGTAAGCCCCCACGTTGACCGCGTCGGAGACGCTGCGCCGCGCCGCTCACGTCGCGCGCCACTCCCGCGTCGCTCCCATGCGGCCGCGCGCCGACGTCTTCAATCTCGACCTCCACGTCGCGGTCATCGCCGACGTGCGCGCCCAGCTCGAGCGCCGCGGGCGTTCGCTCGTGGATTGGACCGTCTCCGGACACAGCTGGGTGTTCGATCGGCCGCGCGATCCGGTGGCGATCGTCAACGAGCGCACGTGGTTCTCGTTCGGCCCCGGCAAGGCCCGCCGCTTCCGCCGCGCCTACGGCTCGTATCTGCGCACCTTCAAGGGTTTCGCCGCCACCTACCCACCCTCGTTCGCCCTGCTCTACGAGGGCCTCGACAAGCCGACGCTGGCCGTGGCCGCGACGCGATACGAATGGCCGTTCACGCACTACGCGCCGAACTGGGAGTGGCTGGACGAACGCTTTCGCGCCGGCGTCGCCGACGGCTGGCTCACGCTCGTGGCGAACAACAAGGCGGACGCCGACTACCTCGCGGCATTCACCGGACTGCGACCGGCGCACATCCCGAGCGCGTGCGCGTACACCGGCCTGACATACACCGGCCGGCGCCGCGAGGTCGTCGTCTGCTCGGGCGACGAGCTCGGGCTGGAGGTCGCGAACACGCTCCGGCATTCCGCCATCCCTCTGCGCGGCGGGCTCGGTCCGCGTTACTCCCAACAGGATCTTTACGACTGCCGCGCCCTCGTCTTCATCCCCTACAACGTCAGCGTCATGGCGCTCTTCGAGCACTACACGGCGTGCGCGCCGCTCTACGTGCCCGGGCGGCCGTTCCTGAAGGAATTGGCTGCGAAGTACCCTGCCGACGTGCTCTCATCGCTGTCGTTCTGCCAGGTCACAGGGAAGCCTCCTGCGCGCCACCCCGACGGTCTCGATCTCAACGACACCTCGGACGAGCGCGTCGTCGACTGGTATCTCGACCGCGCCGACTTCTACGACCGCGAGTGGATGCCGCACATCCGGACGTTCGACTCATGGGAGCACCTCGACGAGCTTCTCGACGAGGACCCGCGCGAGATCAGCGCGGAGACGCAGGCGGCGCGCCCGGACAGACTGGCGAGGATCGCAGCCCTCTGGGACGCGCTCCCATGGATGGAAGCCGTCTGATGTGCGGCCTCTGCGGAGTCGTCGAGCTCGGCAAGCCGCCCGATCGCCCGACCGTGGAGCGCTGGGTCGACGAGCTCGCGCACCGCGGACCCGACGGGCGCGGCATCTTCGCCGACGACGGCGTCTGTCTCGGCCATCTGCGTCTCGCCATCCTCGATCTCTCCGACGCGGGCCTCCAGCCGATGCGCGCCGGTGAGCTGCAGCTGATCCACAACGGCGAGATCTACAACTACATCGAGCTTCGCGAGGAGCTGCGCACGAAGGGGCACGCGTTCTCAACGGGGACGGACAGCGAAGTCATCCTTGCCGCCTACCGGGAGTGGGGCGAAGGTTGCGTCGAGCGCTTCAACGGCATGTGGGCGTTCGTCGTCTGGGACGCGACGCGGCGAACGCTCTTCGCGTCACGCGACCGCCTCGGGATCAAGCCTTTCTACTACCGCGTCGACGGCGGGCGCTTCTCGTTCGCGAGCGAGCCCTGGCCGCTGCGCCGCGACGGAGCGAACCTGCGCGCCGTTCGCGACTACCTCGAGCAGGGATACCTCGACGAAGGCGACGAGACGTTCTTCGCCGACGTCGTCCGCCTACCCCCCGCGCACTCGCTGACGTTCGGGCCGAACGGCCTCCGGCTCCGCCGCTACTGGTCGCTCGAGGCGGCCAAGCCGCCAGCCGACGCGACCGAATCCGTGCGCAGGCTCGTCCTCGACGCAGTACGCCTCCAGCTCCGGAGCGACGTCCCTGTGGGCACGTGCCTCTC
>JAFALP010000049.1 GCA_019234175.1 Actinomycetota bacterium
GTGAAGCCGTTCACCTGCGTCACGCCGAACGCGGCCGCTGCGCGCGCGGTGTCCATCAGCCGCTCGGCCGCGCGTCGTTGCACGCCGTCGGGGTCGCCGTCTCCCCAGATCTCCGGCGGCACGATCGCGCGATGCCTCTCGTCGATCGGGTCGCACACGGCCTGGCCGACGAGGTGCGCGCCGAGCGCCCAGCAGTCGAGGTTCTGCTGCGCGAGCAGCTCGCGCCGGCCGCGAACGTAGTCGCCGTCGGCGAGCGCCGCGACGACGTCGAAGTGGTCGCCCCAGCACGCGAGCTCGAGCCCGTCGTATCCCCACGCGGACGCGCGCGGCGCGAGCTCCGCGAGCGGCAGGTCGGCCCACTGGCCGGTGAAGAGCGTGACGCGGCGTGGCACGGCGCCAACCATACGCACTCATGAGCAACGTCGCCCTTCAGCTCTGGACGATTCGCGCCGACGTCGAGCACGACGCCGAGAACGCGCTGCGCCGCGTCGGCGCGATGGGCTACGACGGTGTCGAGCTGATCGAGCTCGCGCACGCGCCCGCGGATGTGCGCGCGTGGCTCGATGCCGCGGGGCTCGTCGCGGCCGGACGGCATGCATCGCTCGAGGCGATCGAGGGCGATCTCGACTCGCTCGCCGCCGAGCTGGGCGCGCTCGGGACCGATCGCGTCGCCGTCGCGTGGATCGACCCCGGCTCGCTCGCCGATCCCGCGCCGATCGTCGAGCGGATCCGCGGCGCCGCCGAACGGGCCGCGGACAGGGGGCTCCGGCTCGGCTTCCACAACCACTGGAGCGAAGTGGCGCCGCTCGCGGACGGACGCACGTTCCTCGACCGTTTGCGCGAGCTTCCGCCCGAGCTCCTGTGGCTCGAGCTCGACCTCGGCTGGGTGTGGCATGCAGGGGCCGACCCCCTGGCGGAGCTCGCGGCGACGGCGGGACGGTGCCCGCTCGTGCACCTGAAGGACTACGCGAGCCGCAACGGCAACGACGACGTCCCCGTCGGCGACGGCCTCGTCGGCTACGACCGCGTCGTGCCCGCGGCGCTCGCCGCCGGCGCGGAGTGGCTCGTCGTCGAGGAGGACGAGGTCGGGCCGGATCCGTTCGGCGCGGTGCAGCGCTCACTCGAAGCAGTCAGGAGGTTCGTCGGATGACGGAGCCCGTGCGTGTCGGGGTCGTCGGCTGCGGGATCATCGCGACGCGGTACGTCGCGGACTCGCCTGCGTTCCCGAGCTGGCGCCCGGTCGCCTGCGCCGATCTCGACGGCGAACGCGCCGAGGAGTTCGGCATCGAGCACGAGCTCCGCGTCCTCTCGGTCGACGAGCTGATCGCCGACCGCGAGGTGGAGCTCGTCCTCAACCTGACGCCGCCGAAGGTGCACGCCGACGTCGTGCGCGCCGCGCTCGACGCGGGCAAGCACGTGTACACGGAGAAGCCGCTCGCGGCGACCGTGGCGGAGGCGCGCGACCTCGTCGCGCTCGCCGACGAGCTCGAGTTCCGGCTCGGCTGCGCACCGGACACGTTCCTGTCGAGCGCATACGAGACGGCGCGCGCGCTCATCGCCGACGGGGCCATCGGAGTCCCGATCGGCGCCAACGCGACGATGCTCGTCGGCGGCCCGGAAGGCTGGCACCCCAACGCGGACATGTTCTACCGCGCCGGCGGCGGGCCGCTCCTCGACATCGCGCCGTACTACCTCACCGCGATCGTGTCGCTGCTCGGGCCGGTCGTGTCCGTCGCCGGCTTCGCCGAGACGCCCACCGCTGCGCGCACGCTCGGCGCCGGACCGCGCGCGGGCGAGACGGTCGTCGTCGAGGTCCCGACGCATGCCGCGACGGTGCTCCAGCTGCGCGGCGGCGCGCTCGCCACGCTCACCGTCAGCTTCGAGGCGCGCAACCAGTACGCGAGCTCGCTCGTCGTGTACGGCAGCGAGGGCGTGCTGGAGCTGCCGGACGCGAACGCGTTCGGCGGCGAGGTCGTCCTCCGTCGCGGAGGCGAGCCGGCCGAGCCCGTCCCGTACGAGGACCGCGGCCCGCAGGAGGCCCGCGGCCTCGGGATCGAGGAACTCGTCACTGCGCTTCGCGCCGGCCGGCCGCATCGCGCCGGCGCGGGGCTCGCGCTCCACGTCCTCGAGGCCGCCGAGGCGGCGGTGACGAGCGCGGTGGAACAGCGCACGATCACCCTCTCGACCGACGTGCCCGCGCTCGCGTAGCCGCGATATCGTCGCGTCGTGCGTCCCCGCCGCGCGATCCGCGTCGTGAACTGTCACGCCGGCGGCGAGGTCGGCAACGTCGTCGTCGCCGGCTACGACGCGCCCTCGGGCGAGACCGTGCGCGAGGTGATGGAGAAGCTGCGCGCGGACGACTCCCTGCGCCGGTTCCTCCTGCGCGAGCCGCGCGGCAGCGTCGCCACGCACGCGAACCTCATCGTCCCGACGAACCGGGAGGACTGCGCGTACGGCTACGTGATCATGGAGCCGACCGAGTATCCGCCCATGTCGGGCTCGAACACGATCTGCGTCACCACCGTCCTGCTGGAGACCGGCATGGTGGACATGCACGAGCCCGAGACCGTCGTCCGCCTCGAGGCGCCTGCCGGCGTCGTCGAGGTCCGCGCGGCCTGCCGAGACGGACGCTGCGAGAGCGTCGAGCTGACGAACGTCCCGTGCTTCGCCGAGCATCTGGACGCGACGATCGACGTCACCGGTCTCGGTTCGGTCGCCGTCGACGTCGCCTACGGTGGGATGTGGTACGCGATCGCCGACGCCGGCGCGCTCGGGTTCACGCTGACGCCGGACGAGGCGCGTGACCTGTGCGACGTGGGCGAGCGCATTCGCGTCGCCGCGAAGGAGCAGGTGGACGAGCGCGTCTCCATCGTGCAGATCGCGGAGCCGTGGCAGGGCGTCGGCGCCGTGTCGAAGAACGCGGTCGTCATCGCGCCGGGCCGGCTCGACCGTTCGGCGACGGGAACGGGCCTGTCGGCGCGGATGGCCGCGCTCCATGCGCGCGGCCGGATGCGCGCCGGCGACGCGATGACGCACGCGTCCGTCATCGGATCGACGTTCGACGGCCGCATCGTCGCCGACACGACGGTGGACGGAAAGCCCGCGATCGTCCCCGCCATTCGCGGCAGCGGCTACGTGACGGGGACGAGCGAGCTGTACATGGACGCCGACGATCCGTTCCCGCAGGGCTACCTCGTCGCCGACACGTGGCCGGGCGGCGACACGCAGTAGCTCACCCGCGCGCCGGGACCTCCTGCACCGACCAGCGATTCCCGTCGGGATCCGCGAAGAAGACGAACGATCCCCACGGAAAGGTCTCCACGTCGCCGACGTCGACGCCACGCGCTCGAAGCTCCGCATGGGCCGCGTGGATGTCGTCGACGACGAGCTGCGCGCGCGCCGATCCCACCGGAGCATCGGTGAGGCCGGTGCCGATCGCGATCGAGCACGCGGATCCGGGCGGGGTCAGCTGCACGAAGCGAACGTCCTCGGAGACGGTATGGTCGTGGTCGGCGACGAAACCGGCGCGGTCGACGTAGAAGGCTTTCGCGCGGTCGACGTCGCTGACGGGCACGGGCAGCAGCTCGATCTTCCAGTCCATCGATCCTCCTTCGATTGGCGACGACGACATTGTCGCCCGACGAGGACTAGGCGGTCGCCGGCAACGTGACCGGGTCGAATTACGTCATCGACCGTCGAGGAGGCCGTGCGCGAGCGCATAGCGAACGAGCTCGGCGCGTGACCGAAGCCCGAGCTTCCGCATCACGTGCGCCCGATGGGTCTCGGCGGTGCGAACGGAGATGGAGAGCCGCTCGGCGATCTCGAGATTCGTGTGCCCGAGCGCGAGGAGCCTCGTCACCTCGATCTCGCGCTGCGAGAGCGGCCGCGCCTCTACCGCCTCCGCCTTCCCGGCGGCGGCGATGCGGGCCCGGAGCGCCGGGTCGAGGTGCGAGCCGCCGGCGGCGACGTCGCGGATGGCGGAGACGAGCTCGGTGTCGGCCGCCTCCTTCAGGACGTAGCCGCTCGCGCCGGCCGCGAAGGCGCCGCGGACGTAATCGGGGTCGTCGTGCATCGACAACATCACGATTCGCGACGCCGGCGAGACCTCGAGGATCTTCGGGATCGCGTCGATGCCGCTCTCGTTCGGCATGCTCAGGTCGAGAAGCACGACGTCCGGCTGGAGCTCGCGGGCGCGGTTGATCGCGTCGGCGCCGCTCACCCCCTCCGCCACCGGCTCGATCCCGTCCTGCCGCTGCAGGAGCAGACGGAGCCCGGCCCGGATGACCGCGTGGTCGTCGACGATCACCACGCGAAGCGGCACAGCTGGAGCGGACATGCGGCCAATCGTCCGTCCGAGGCCTCTCCGCTGCCACGGAAGAGAGCCACAGGAAGGCTGCGGGGAACTACCGCCGTGGGCGGAGCCCGGCGGCTCCGCCCACGGCAGGCAGGCCTGGCGGGCGACGCCGGCCAGTTCCTTCTCGCGCGGAGCCGCGGGCCTCTTCGGCTCGGCCTCCAGC
>JAFALP010000128.1 GCA_019234175.1 Actinomycetota bacterium
GTCGACTGGCTCGTCTTCCTCGGCGTCCTCGGCGCGATGGCCGTCGCTCTCGCGTTGGGCCTGCTCCTGCGCGTCCCGCAGCGGCTGACCGAGCTCTTCCGCGAAGAGCGCGCCGCCCGGCGCGACGCGGAGGAGGGCGCAGAGGCGTCGCGCGCGCTCGCGCACGTGCGGGAGGCGGTCCTCCTGCTCGACACCTCCGGTGACGTGCGGTACGCGAACCCGACGGCGCAGGAGTGGTTCGGCCTCGGCACCGGCACGGGCGCCGGCGTCCTGGCGCAGCTGCTGGAGCAGTTCGAGGCGCCGGAGAGCGCGACCCGCCCCGTCACCGTGGAGGGCAGGGAGCGCTGGCTGGTGGGCGCGCAGACGGCGTTCGACGGCGGGCGCGTCCTCGTCCTGCGCGACGTGTCCGACGAGCGGGGCCTCGAACGGCTCCGCGCGGACTTCGTCGCGACGGCGGCGCACGAGCTGCGCACGCCACTTGCCGCCGTCTACGGGGCTGTGCGCACGTTGCGCCAGAGCGACTACCAGCTGTCGGCGGAGACGTCGGCGTCGCTGCTGGAGATGATCGAGGTCGAGGCCGACCGGCTGCGCATCATCATGGATCAGCTCCTGGTCTCCGCTCAGATCGACTCCGACGAGCTGCAGCTGCATCGCCGGCGAGTCGACGCGGTCGCCCTCGTCGAGGATCTCGCCAGATCCGCGGAACTGCACAAGCCCGACGCGGTCGTCCTCCTCGTCGAGACGGACGAGCGCGAGCTGCCCGTCGACGCCGATCCGGACCGCCTCCGCCAGGTCGTGGCGAACCTGCTCGACAACGCGATCAAGTACTCCCCCGACGGCGGCACGATCCACGTTCGCCTGTCCGGCGACGGCGACACCGGCGTCGTCGAGGTCGCCGACACGGGCATCGGCATCCCGTTCGAGGAGCAGGCGCGGATCTTCGAGAAGTTCTACCGCCTCGATCCCGACATGACCCACGGCGTCGGCGGCTCGGGCCTCGGCCTCTACATCAGCCGCGAGCTCGTGCGCCAGATGGGCGGCGAGCTCACCGTCAGCTCGCGGTACGGCCGCGGCTCGACGTTCTCCATCCGGCTCCCGCTCATGCGCGATCGCACACGAACGGCACCGAGCCGCGCCATCCCGAGCGCAACACCTCCACCGTCGTCGAAGGTGTGACCACCGGCGCGGTCCCGTGCGGCCTCGGGATCGCATCGGGATAGCCGCCGGGCGTCCAGCGCCGGAGCTCCTCGCCGAGCACGAGCCACGGCGCGCCGTCGTGGAGGACGAACGTCCCGTCCGGAAGGCCGTCGACCGGACGTACCGGCTTCGGCCCGAGCCGCTCCGCGTGCAGCCGTGCGTCGACCTCGTCCGCGCCGCGCGCGCCCGCCAATCCGAGGTAGCGCAGGTAGTCCTCCCGGCGGCACTCCGCGCACGGGCGATGTCCGGCGGCGAAGGCGGTCGCCTCGTCGAGGAAGAAGAGACCGGTGTAGCGGCCGGGCGGCATGGCGTCCCGGTGGCGGCCGCGGAACTCGAGCCGGCACGAGATCCAGCGCTTGCCCGCGAACTGCCGTCGGATGCGCTGCTCGTCGTCGTGCAGTGCGCCGCGATTGCCGAACACGTGGCCGCGCTCCGGCGTGGCGATGAGCTCGCCGAGCGGCGTCACGCGATTCTGCAGCGGCATCAGATGGACAGGACGACCTTGCCGAGCTGCTCGCCCGCCTCGAGGCGCGCATGTGCGGCCTGGATGTCCTCGAGAGGCACCACCTCGTCGATCACGGGACGGGCGCGCCTCCTGACGACGAGGTCGAGCGACGCCTCGAAGTCCGCCTTCGTCCCCATCGTCGAGCCGAGGATCGAGAGCTGCTTCCACCACACGCGATGGAGCGCGGCCGGCGGATTCGGCCCCGACGTCGCCCCGCACACGACGATGCGGCCCTCGCGCGCGGCGACGTCGAGCGACGTGCGCCACGTGGCCTCGCCGACGGAGTCGACGACGACGTCGGCGCCGTGCCCGTCCGTCGCCTCTCGCACAGCGTCCTTCACGTCGCCGGTGGCGTGGTTGACGAGGACGTCGGCGCCGAGCTCGCGTGCCCGCTCGAGCTTGTCGTCGCTCGACGAGGTCACGATCGTACGAGCGCCGAGCGCCTGCGCGATGGCGAGGCTTGCGGTGGCGACGCCTCCGCCGATGCCCCAGAGCAGCACCCACTCGCCCTCGCGCAGCGCCGCGCGCGGGACGAGCATCCGGTACGCGGTCTCGAAGACGAGCGGGAACGCGGCCGCCTCGGTGAACGAGAGCTCGTCGGGAATGGGATAGACGTTCGTCTCCGGCACGGCGATCAGCTCGGCGTTCGTGCCGTCGCCGTGCTCGCCGACGACGTGGATGCTCCCGTCCGGCTGCTCGAGGCCGGGGTTGATGACGACGCGCTCGCCCGTGTCGACGCGGACGCCGGCGCCGTCCGCACCGAGGATGCGCGGCTTCGGCACGGAGGGCAGGCCTTTGCGGATCCACACGTCGAGATGGTTGAGCGCGGACGCGTGCAGGCGGACGAGCACCTCGCCCGGGCCCGGCGTCGGATCGGGGACTTCCTCGAGGACGAGCACCTCCGGCCCGCCGTCCTCGTGGATCCGCACCGCCCTCACGCGCGGCAGACTATCCGCGTGAACCTGCAGGAGCGGGCGCAGGAGCTCGGCATCGATGCGATCGGCGTCGCACGCGCGGAGCCGTACGTCGAGACCGAGGAGCACATCCGCGAACGAAAGGCGCGCGGCCTCTTCGCCGACATGCGCTTCACCATGGCGCGCCCGCAGGAGTCGTGTCACCCCGAGCGCCTCCTTCCGGGCGCGCGCAGCGTCGTCTCGGCGGCGCTCTGCTACTACGCGCCCGAGCCGGAGCGGCCGGCCGGGTGGGGTCGGCTGCCGCGGTACACGTGGTGGGACGCGTACGCGGCGTTGCGCGAGAAGCTGGACGCGTTGGGCCGCGAGCTCGGTGGCGCCTACCGCGTGCTCGTGGACGCGAACCAGCACGTCGACCGCGAGGCGGCGGCGCGCAGCGGCGTCGGCTTCTACGGCAAGAACACGCTCCTCATCACGCAGCGGCACGGCTCGTGGGTCGTGCTCGGGACGCTCGTCACCGACGTCGACTTCGAGCCGACGGCGTCGCTCGACCTCGACTGCGGCTCGTGCCGGCTGTGCATCGACGCGTGCCCGACCGGCGCCCTCGACGAGCCCGGCGTCGTCGACGCGAACCGCTGCCTCTCGTACTGGACGCAGTCGGAGACGCCGATGCCGGACGAGTATCGCGCCGAGCTCGGGGCACAGGTGTACGGGTGCGACATCTGCCAGGACGTCTGCCCGTGGAACCGCGGCGTGGAGAAGCGCCGCGCGCACGAGCCGCTGCCGCCCGGCGCCGAGCCGCACGTGTCGCTCGTCGAGTGGCTGGCCGCGGACCCCGCCGAGCTCCGCGCGCGCTACCGGCGGCTCTACGTCCCCCGGAACGACGGGCGCGTCCTGCAGCGGAATGCGCGGGTCGCTGCCGAAAACACGGCGCATGAAGCCTAGGCGCCCCGGTCACTGGTTCGTGCTCCTGCGTGCTGCGCTCGTCGTGGTCGCGATCGTCGACGTCGCGCTGACGGACTTCCCGAACGCGTATCGGCCGTGGGCGTGGGCCGTGACCTCGTTCTTCGCCTTCTCGACCGTCGTCGACGCGTGGCTCGCGTACCGGCGCCTCGACCGGAAGGGCCGCAGCCGCGCCCGCGTGCTCGCGGTCCTCTTCGACGCCGTGGCCGCCATCGGCTACGTGGCCGTCTTCTCGTACCAGGCCGGCGAGCCGTACCGCGCGCTCTATCTCATCCCCATCGCGGAGGCGGCGCTCCGGTTCGGCCTCCTCGGCGGCGC
>JAFALP010000152.1 GCA_019234175.1 Actinomycetota bacterium
CACTTCGCCTTCAACGAGGACGACGCGCACCGCATCAAGCGCGCGTGGCTCGAGAACGGCCCCCGCATTCCGCTCGAGGTCGACGACGCGCCGTACCGCGACCTGGGCAAGCCGCTGCTCCGTTACCTCCGCGCGTTGACCGCGGACGGAGACACCACCGTGCTCGTCCTCATGCCGGAGCTCGTCACGCACGGCTGGCGCCGCCTCCTGCACAATCAGCGCGCCGTGTACATCAAGCGCCTGCTGCTGTTCGAGCCGAACGTCATCCTCGCGAGCGTTCCCTACCAGCTCCTGCGTTGAGGCTGCCGTCGCTCGAGCAGATGCGTCAGGCGCGGAGCCGCGCCCGTCGCCTCGCCCGCCGCACCGCCGCCGTGACGTACCGCAGCATCGTCGTCCCGCTCCTCGGCCGGAGCGAGACCGCGCACGCGCTCGACCTCGCGTGCAGGCTCGCCGGCCAGCGGGGCGCGAACGTCGTGCTCGTGGCGCCGATCCTCGTCGACCAGGAGCTCCCGCTGAACGCGCGCTTCGACCGCGAGACGAACGTCATGCGGGTCCGGCTCCGCCGCGCGAACGAGCTCGCCAAGACGTACGGCGTGGGCACGAAGGAACGGATCATCCGCACTCGCACGGGCGGTCTCGGCCGCGAGATCGCCGAGGTGGTGACCGACCACCGGGCCGAGCTCGTCGTCGTCGGCGCACCGGTGCACTCGCGGAGAGGGTTCCGGCGGGCGTTCCCCGACGAGGTGCTCGCGATCGTCCGGGACGCGCCCACGCGGGTGATGATCGTCAGCGGCCCTGTCGTCCGCAGGCCGCGCACCGAGCGTCCTGCGCTCTCGCGGATCCTCGTGCCGATGAAGCTCGGCCCCATCGGCGAGGAGATGATCAAGACGGGAATCCGGCTCGCCGGCCACCAGCAGGCCGCGATCGAGGCGCTGTTCGTCATCAAGGTGCCGCTCGACCAGCCGGTGGACGCGCCGCTCTTCGACCAGGAGGAGCGCGCGGCGGCGTCCCTTGCCGAGGCGGCCTCGCTCGGCGCCGCGCAAGGGGTCGCGGTGGTCGGGAAGACCGTCCGCGCGCGCTCGATCGGCGAGGCGATCGTCGCCGAGGCTGCGGAGGAGTCCGCCGATCTCGTCATCCTCGGCTCGTCGCCGAAGTGGCGGCGGCAGCGGCGGTTCTTCTCGCCGACGGTGGACTACGTCCTCCGCCACGCGGACTCCGAGGTGCTCGTTGTCGCCTTCCCCCAAGGCGCTACTCTCCTCTCGGAATGAAGGCTCTCATCGTCGGCTGCGGCCGCGTCGGCTCGTCGATCGCCCTCCAGCTCCAGCAGGAAGGCTGGGAGGTCACCGTCGTGGACGAGAACGAGGACGCGCTCGCGCGCCTCGGCGAGCGGTGGCCGGGCATCTTCCTCGTCGGGCAGGGCATCGACGTGGACGTCCTGCGGGAGGCAGGCATCGAGGAGGCGGACGCCGTCGTCGCCGCCACCGACGGCGACAACACGAACATCCTCGTCGGGCAGGTCGCTCAGAAGCGCTTCGACGTCGGCTGCGTCGTCGTGCGGATCCTCGATCCCGCGCGCGCCGACTTCTACAGCGAGCGCGGGTTGCGCGTCGTCTGCCCGACGAAGACGGCGATCGACACGCTCATGGGCGCCGTCCGCAGCTGCGTGCCGGCGAACGTCGCCCGGGTGACGCTCTGATGTACGCGATCGTCGCAGGCGGCGGAAAGGTGGGCGCGAACGTCGCGCGCTCGCTCCTGCGCCTCGGGAACGAGGTCACGCTGATCGAGCAGCGGCGCGACCGCTTCGAGCGTCTCGAGGAGGAGTTCGAGCACCAGGTCCAGCGCGGGGACGCGACGGAGCTGCACGTGCTCGAGCGCGCGGGTGTCGCGCGTCCGCCCGACATCGTGCTCGCGCTCACGGGCGACGACGAGGACAACCTCGTCATCGCACAGCTCGCGAAGGAGAAGTACGGCGTCCCCCAGGTGATCGCGCGCGTGAACGATCCGCGCAACCAGGCGCACTTCGACCTGCTCGGCATCTCGCCCACGGTGTGCGCCGCGTCGAGCATCATGGCGCTCGTCGAGCACGAGGTGCCGGAGCACGAGATCATCCATCTGCTCGAGCTGAGGAAGGAGAACCTCGAGATCGTCGAGGTTCAGATCGACCGCGACTCGCCGTCGGCGGGCAAGCGCGTCGAGAACCTCGATCTTCCCGACGGCGCGCGGCTCATCTCGGTGATGCGCGGCGGCCATGCGGAGATCGCGGTCGGCGCGACGCAACTCGAGGAGGGCGACCAGGTGCTCGCGATTCTCGAGCCGGGCAAGGAGGACGAGCTCCGACGCGTGCTGTTGCGACGCTAGCCGCCGCCCTCGCGTCGCTTGCGCTCGGGGGGAGCGCCCGGACGACCGCCACGCACGACTGGCTGACGTTCGACTTCACCTCGTCACGGACCGGCGTCTATCCGTATGCGACCGGCGTGACTGCCGCGAACGTCAAGTCGCTGAAGCTCCGAAAGGTGACGCTCGACGGGACCGTCGACTCGTCGCCCATCTACCTGCACGGACTGTTCGTCGTCACGACGACGTACGGGCGCACGGAGGCGATCGACGCGTCCACGGGAGCGGTGCGGTGGCGGTTCACGCCGCCGGGGTACGCGTCATGGGCGGGAAGCCCGCAGATCACGACGGCGACGCCGGTCGCCGATCCGACCGAGAAGTGGGTGTACGCGGCGTCGCCGGGCGGGCGGATCTACGCGCTTTCGGCTGTGACCGGTCGCGCGGCGTGGAGCGTGTCCATCACGCGCCTGCCGTCCCGCGAGAAGATCGCGTCGTCGCTGAACTACGCGAACGGGCACGTGATCGCGACGACGGGCGGCTACATCGGCGACGCGCCGCCATACCAGGGCCACGTGGCGATCATCGACGCGGCGAGCGGCAGGTTGCTGCACGTGTGGAACTCGTTGTGCTCGAACCGCGCCGGGCTGATCGATCCGTCCTCGTGCCAGGCGAGCGACTCCGCCATCTGGGGTCGGAGCGGCGCGGTCGTCGACCCGTACACGGGCGGCCTTCTCGTCGCCACGGGCAACGCGCCGTGGAACGGGACGACCGATTTCGGCGACGCCGTCCTGCGCCTCTCGGCCGGCGCGACGCAGCTCCTCGGCAACTGGACGCCGTCGAACACCGAGCAGCTGAACACCTCGGACCTCGATCTCGGCTCGACGTCGCCGTTCGTCCTCGACGCGGCGCACATCGGCCAGGGCGGCAAGGACGGGCAGATCCGCGTCCTCTCGGTCGCGCGCATGCGCGGCACGTCGCCGCACCAGGACGACGAGCTGCAGATCGTGTCGACGCCGTCGGGCACCGACCTCTTCACCGCGCCCATGGTGTGGAGAAACGGCGCCTCGACGCTCGTCGTCGCCGCCGACAACGGCGGCACGGAGGCGTGGCGGTACTCCGGCGGGCGCCTGACGACGGCATGGAAGAACTCCACCGGCGGCACGAGCCCCGTCGTCGCCGGCGACCTGTTGTGGGTGTACAACCCGGGCGGCGGCCTGAACGTGTACGCGCCGGCGAGCGGGCGGCTGATCGCCACGCTGCCCGCGGGCGGCGGCCACTGGAACAGCCCCATCGTCGTCGCCGGGCACGTCGCGCTCCCCGAAGGGAACGCGAAAGACCACGCCACCTCGGGCGTGCTCGACATCTGGTCCGCTGGCTGACCGGACGGGGACACTCCCCCACACGAATCCGTCACGGCCTCGTGGAGGGCCCGTGACGGGGAGTGTCCCCGGCCAGGCCAATCAGCCGCCGCCGAGGCCGCATTTTCGTTGCGCGCCCGTGCCGGGGAGTGTCCCCGGTCGGCTGGCTAGCCGGCGCGGCGGCGGCGGACCTGCGGGGCCTGCTGCCCGAGCGCCGCGTACGCGAGCGCCTGCAGCGACTCGTTGAGCGTCGCCAGCTCGCGCGTCAGGCGCAGGAAGTGCTCGTCGTTGTCGAGCCGCTTCGACACCTTCTCCAGCTCGTTGCCGATCCGGTCGAGCTTCTCGAGGAGGACCTCGAAGCGCCGGTCCGAGAGCTCATTCTCCACGGCCATCATTGTAGTTCCGCCAACTCGGCCCGCGTCCGGACGACGACCGTGCGGTCCCCGAGCTCCCGCAGCACCTCGTCGAGCGTGCCGACGACCGCCACCCGCCGCGCCGCACCCACGTGCGCGAGCGCGACATCCGCGAGCTCGCGCGGCGCGTCGGTGAAGACGCCGATCCGCACCCCGGCGCCTTCCAGCCGCCGAAGCGCCGCGCTCGTCTCGGCCCTCGGGCGAAAGTGCAGCGGCCCGCGGTCCTCGGCGAACCGGACGAGCAGCGGCCGCCAGTCGCCGAGCCGCTCGTCGAGCACAGCTGCGGCCTCGCCGCGATCCTCGGGAAGGTCGAGGTCGACGCGCGCGCGGCGCGACGCGTCCTCGACCCAGTCCCGCCAGACCGGCCGCGTGTCCGCGAGCACGGCGTCGAGATCGAGAGCGATTCCGTCCACCGCGCCATGCTAGAGTCGCGCTCCAAACCGGCGAGCGGTGAGGGAACTCCGGTGCAACTCCGGGACGGTCCCGCCGCTGTAAGGGGAGACGCTTCTCCGCCACGACGTCACTGGGCCACGGCCTGGGAAGACGGCGGAGAGGGGAGCCCCGAGTCAGAAGACCTGCCGCCCGCCGCGACAAACTCGATCCCCTCGCGGAAGGGAGGATTCGTGCTTCGCCGTTCCCTCGTTCTCGTCGCGGCCCTCGCGGCCGTTCTCTCGCCGCTCGCCGCGGCCGCTCCGAAGGCGTCCGCGCCGTTCCCGATCACCATCCACACCGCCGACGGCGACGTCGTCATCAAGACGCAGCCGACGCGCATCGTCTCGCTCTCGCCGACCGGCACCGAGGATCTCTTCGCCGTCGGCGCCGGCTCGCAGGTGGTCGCGGTCGACAACGACTCCGACTACCCGAAGAACGCCCCGCACACGACCCTGTCCGGGTACACGCCCAACGTCGAGGCGATCGCCGGCTACAACCCCGACCTCGTGGTCGTCTCGAACGACATCGGCGGCGTCGTCGAGTCGCTGCAGAAGCTCGGCGTCACCGTGCTCGTCGAGCCTGCGGCCGACACGATCGCGCAGGCGTACGACGAGATCCGCCAGCTCGGCGAGGCCACCGGCCACACCGCCGCGGCCGCGACCGTCGTCAAGGGGATGGAGACGCAGCTCACGCAGATCATCCGCAGCGTCCCCAAGTCGCACCGCCACCTGACCGTCTTCCACGAGCTCGACCCGACGTACTACTCGGCGACGTCGACGACGTTCATCGGCCGCGTGTACGCGCTCTTCGGGTTCGAGAACATCGCCGACGCGGCGGACACGACACACTCCGGGTATCCGCAGCTGTCGGCGGAGTACATCCTCAAGAGCGACCCGCAGCTTGTCGTCCTCGCCGACGACGTCACGCCGAAGCAGGCGGACGCCCGCGCCGGCTGGTCGAATCTCGCCGCCGTGAAGGCCGGCCGCGTGCTCGAGGTGAACGAGGACGTCGCCTCCCGGTGGGGGCCGCGGCTCGTCGACTTCGCGCGCGCGATCGCCGCGGTGGCAAAGAAAGGCTGAGTGGCGGCCGTCGGCACCGCCGAAGGAGTCGTCCGGGCACGGGGCATCCCGCGCCCGTGGCGCTTCCTCGCGGGCGCATTCCTCATTGCGTCCCTCCTCGTCGGGCTCGGCGTCGGGCCGCTGCACATCGGCGTCGGTGGCATCGTCGAGTCGGCGCTCTCACACGTGCCGTTCCTGCACCTGAATTCGCCCCTTGACCGGATCGAGAGCGCCGTCCTGTGGCAAATCCGTGCGCCTCGAGTCGTGCTCGCCGCGCTCGTCGGCGGGATGCTCGCGATCGCGGGCGCCTCGTACCAAGGCGTGTTCCGCAATCCGCTCGCCGACCCCTATCTCCTGGGTGTCGCAGGAGGGGCCGGCCTCGGTGCGACGCTCGCCATCGCGTACACGTCGAGCTCGCAGCTCGTCCCGCCGGCCGCGTTCGTCGGCGCAGCCGCAGCCGTCGCCCTCACATACGCGATCGGCCGCTCGGCGGGGCGCGCGCGGGCGTCGGTCGCACTCGTCCTCGCCGGGGTCGTCGTCGCGACGTTCACCGCCGCGGTGCAGACGTTCGTCCAGCAGCAGAACAGCCAGAAGCTCGCCGGCATCTACTCGTGGCTGCTGGGCGGGTTCGCGACCGCCGGCTGGCACGACGTCGCCGTGTGCGTCCCGTACATCGCCGTGAGCACGATCGTGCTGCTCCTGCACCGGCGCGTCCTCGACGCGCTCAGCGTCGGCGACGAGGAAGCGGCAAGCCTCGGCGTCGACGTCGCGCGCGTCCGCGTGATCGTCGTCGTCGCCGCCACCATCGGCACGGCTGCGGCCGTGTCGGTGAGCGGGCTCATCGCCTTCGTCGGGATCATCGTCCCGCACACGATCCGGCTCCTCGTCTCCACGAGCTACCGCGCCGTCATTCCGCTCTCGCTCGTCGTCGGCGCCGGCTTCCTCACGCTCGCGGACGTGCTCGCGCGCACCGCCCTCTCGCCGCAAGAGCTTCCCATCGGGGTCGTCACCGCGTTCTTCGGCGCGCCGTTCTTCGCCTTCGTCCTCGCGCGCAGCCGATGATCGACGCCTCCGGCGTGTCGGTGGAGCTCGGCGGGACGGACGTCCTGCGCGATGTCTCGTTCTCCGTCCGCCGCGGCGAGTGGGTTTCTCTCATCGGGCCGAACGGCGCCGGCAAGACGACGGCCCTGCGCGCGCTCTGCGGCCTCGTGCCGTACCGCGGGGAGATCGCCATCGACGGCCACGACGCGCGCGAGCTCGGGCGCCGCGCGCTCGCCCGCCGCACCGCGCTCGTGCCGCAGCTGCCCGAGCGGCCGCCGGAGCTGACCGTCGCCGAGTACGTGCTGCTCGGCCGCACCCCGCACCTCGGCTACTTCGCCGCCGAGGGCCCTGCCGACCGCGACGCCGCCGCGCGCGCGATCGAGCGGCTCGAGCTGGAGCGCTTCGTCCAACGGCTCCTCGGATCCCTCAGCGGCGGGGAGCTGCAACGCGCCGTGCTCGCGCGTGCGATTGCACAACAGGCGCCGATCCTGCTCTTGGACGAGCCGACGAGCGCGCTCGACCTCGGCCGCCAGCAGCAGGCGCTCGACCTCGTCGACTCGCTTCGCACCGACGGCCTCACCATCCTCTCGGCGATGCACGACCTGACGCTCGCCGGCCAGTACGCCGACCGGCTCGTGCTCCTCGACGAGGGCGCGGTCGTCGTCGACGGGCCGCCGCGCGACGTGCTCACGCGCGAGAACCTCGCGGCCTACTACCACGCGAGCGTGCGCGTGGTCGAGGCCGACGGCGAGGTGTACGTCGTGCCGCGCCGCAGCCACTAGGCTCACCGGCAGTGGCGACCGCGGCGATCCTCACGATCGGCAACGAGCTCGTCTCCGGCGACATCCCGAACACGAACGGCTCGTGGCTGGCGAAGCGGCTCGCGCCTCTCGGCGTGTCCACGCGCCTCATCGCCGCCCTCCCGGACGAGGTCGAGACCGTCGCCGACTTCATCCGCATCGAAGCGCCGCGCGTCGACTTCCTGCTCGTCACCGGCGGTCTCGGCGGCACGCCCGACGACATGACGCGCGAGGCGATCTCGCACGCCTTCGGCGTCGAGCAGGCCGAGGTGGGCGAGCTCGCCGACGACCTGCGCTCGCGCTTCCGTCACGACCCCGACTACGCGGCCGCGTGGGCGCGGCTTCCCGTCGGGAGCCGTCCGCTTCCGAACCCGCTCGGCGGCGCTCCCGGCTTCGCCATCGAGAACGTCTACGTCCTGCCGGGGCTGCCGTCCGAGATGGAGGCGATGTTCGACGCGGTCGCGGAGGAGTTCCGCCGCGGCGAGCCGATCGCCTCGTGGCGCAAGACCTACCGCACGCGCGAGAGCGCGATCGCGGCCGCCCTCGCCGAGGCCGGCGAGCGGTGGCCGGGCGTCGTCATCGGCTCGTATCCCGCATTCCCGAACGACGGCCCGCAGGTCGAGGTGGTCGTGAAGTCGAGCGACGCGGATGCGCTCGCGGCGGCGTCAGCCTGGCTCGCCGCCGCGATCGAAGAGCGCGGCTGACGGCAGGTAGAACGCCGCGATCCCGAACGTGACGAACACGGCTGCGAGCGGGCTGGCGAAGGCGGCGCCGAACGCGAGGAGGTAGAGCGGCACCCCCGGGATGTACGCACGGTCGACGGCGCGCAGCGCCGAGTCGGGCACGGCGTCGCCGATGAGCCGGCGGCCGTGCCGCGCGTACCACCACCACACGCCGTGCAGCGCGGCCATGATCACGAACGTCGCCGTGTACGCGAGCACCGCCGCCTGCTCGCCGGGGCGGCGGAGATAGTCGCCGACGAGCTTCGTCGGAAACGGCAGGAACGCGATCGCCATCAACAGCAGGTTGTTGAGGAAGAGCATCGTCCGGTCGGTGCCGTCGATGAGCGACACCGTGTGGTGATGGTTCATCCAGATGATCCCGATCGTCCCGAAGCTCGTCACGTACGCGAGGTACTCCGGCCAGATGTGCAGCAGCTCGTGCGAAAGGCTGTGCGCCGAGCTGACGGAAAACTCGAGCACGAGCAGCGTCGCGGCAATGGCGAAGATGCCGTCGCTGAAGGTCTCGAGCCGGGTCGTGCCCTCGTTCATTGCGCTGCATCGTCGCAGTCAGGCAGGATGAGATCGTGAGCGAGCGCGCCTTCTCCTACCGGCCCTGGCTTCTCGCGGCCGCGCTGCGGCCGGTGCTCTTCGCGCTCGCGATCGCCGCGGCGGTCATCGCGGGCGAGAAGAGCAACTCCTTCTGGATCGGCCTCCTCGCCTACATCGTCGCGCGCTTCACGGGGAGGGCGATCCGACGGCTGCTCAGAAACCGCTGGGCGGACGCGGTGTACGAGCTCCTCTGGGCGGCGGCCGCGGTCGGCTACGCGATCCTCTTCGTGGACGTGAGCATCCCCAAGTGGGCATCGGTCATCGTCGCCGTCATCGCCGCCGGGATCACGCGCAACGTCCTCGCTTCCGCATTCCTGCCTCGTCGCCGCGGCTGGACGACGCTGCAGTCGTGGGGCGTTCCCGGCCCCGACGACGTCATCGTCACGCGGTGGACGGTCAGGCGCGGGCCGCGCTAGCCGATTCCACCCCGCGGCTATCGTGACCCGGTGGCCGCGACACAGCCGGAGACGTACCTCGACGACCTGAATCCGGCGCAGCGGGAGGCAGTCCTCACCACCGAAGGGCCGCTCCTCGTCGTCGCCGGCGCGGGCTCCGGAAAGACGCGCGTGCTGACGCGGCGTATCGCGCACCTCTTGCACGCCGTCGGCGCGAAGCCGCCGGAGATCCTCGCCATCACGTTCACGAACAAGGCCGCCGCCGAGATGCGCGAGCGGCTCGAGGACCTCGTCGGCCCGCCCGCCCGGGCCGCATGGGTGATGACTTTCCATGCCGCGTGCGGACGGATCCTCCGCCGCGAAGCGCCGCGCCTCGGCTACCGGACGAACTTCACCATCTACGACTCCGCCGACCAGCTTCGCCTCGTCAAGCGGTGCCTGGAGGAGCTGGAGCGCGACCCGAAGCGGTTCACGCCGCGCGGCATCCACTCGCAGATCTCCAACGCGAAGAACCAGCTCGTGGGGCCTGCCGAGTACACGAGCCGCGTGTCGAGCTTCTACGACCAGACCGTCGCCGAGGTATACGAGCTCTACCAGCAGCGCCTCTTCTCGTCCAACGCCGTCGACTTCGACGACATGCTCTACCTCACCGTCGACGTGCTCGAACGGTTCCCCGAGGCGGATGAGCGGTGGCAGAACGCGTTCCGCTACGTCCTCGTGGACGAGTACCAGGACACGAACCACGCGCAGTACCGGCTGCTGCAGCTGCTCGCGGCCAAGCACCACAACGTGTTCGCGGTCGGCGATCCCGACCAGTCGATCTACGCGTTCCGCGGCGCCGACATCCGCAACGTGCTCGAGTTCGAGCGCGACTTTCCCGGCGCGAAGACGATCGCGCTCGAGCAGAACTACCGCTCGACGAACTCGATCCTCGAGGCGGCGAACGCCGTCATCCGGCACAACAGCGAGCGCAAGGAGAAGGACCTGTGGTCCGACCTCGGCGAGGGCGATCCCGTGCGCGTGATCGAGGTCGAGGACGAGCACGCGGAGGCGCGCTACGTCGCCGCCGAGATCGCGTCGCTCGTCGAGCAGGGCTACTCCGGCAACGAGGTGGCGGTCTTCTACCGCACGAACGCGCAGAGCCGCGTGCTCGAGGACGTGCTCGTCCGCCAGGGCGTCGCCTATCAGGTGATCGGAGGCCCGCGCTTCTACGAGCGCGCGGAGGTGAAGGATCTCGTCGCGTACCTGCAGGTGATCGACAACCCGTACGACGCGGTGTCGCTCGTCCGCATCGCCAACAGGCCCCGCCGCGGCATCGGCGACTCGACGCTCGCGCGGCTGCAGGCGTACGCCGACGCGCAGGGCATCTCCCTCTGGGAGGCGACCGAGTTCGCGGAGGAGGCGGGCGTCGGCGCGGCGCCGCAGAAGGCGGTGCGCGCATTCCGCACGATGATCGAGTCGTCGATGTCCGGCGCGCTCGAGCTGGAGGTGCCGGAGCTGATCGAGCGCGTGCTCGAACGCTCGGGGTACATCGCCGCGCTCGAGGCGGAGCGGACGATCGAGGCGCAGGGGCGCATCGAGAACCTCCAGGAGCTCGTCGCGCTCGCGCGCGAATGGCAGGAGCAGAACACGGAGCCGAGCCTCTCGTCGTTCCTGCAGGAGGTGTCGCTCTACTCCGACCAGGACGCGATCCGCGGAGAGGGCTCGCTCGTCACCCTGATGACGCTGCACAACGCGAAGGGCCTCGAGTTCAAGGCGGTGTACCTCATCGGCCTGGAGGAGGGGATCTTCCCTCACTCGCGTTCCATCGAGGAGCACGGCGTGGAGGAGGAGCGCCGGCTCATGTACGTCGGCATGACGCGCGCGATGGAGCGGCTGACGCTCATGCACGCCTCCTCGCGGATGCTGTA